>DATFZR010000513.1:0-5106 GCA_035314265.1 Candidatus Acidiferrales bacterium | reverse complement strand
ATGCAGCACGCCGGACCCGATTCCCTCGCCGACGAAAACGGCGCCGACAAGCAACACGAGGAGAAGAGGGGCGGCGATGCGGAGCGCGAGCTTCATGGATGCGGTTCTATGGGATGGTACGTTACGAAGGCAGGCAGTGTTCCAGCCTCGAACCGGAGGCCGGGGGGGCAGATCATCCCGACAGGCGCCGCAAGCTAGTTCGGCGAGTTGCCCAGCTCTTCGTATTCCTTCAATTTGCGGTAGAGCGTGGTCTTGCCGATGCCCAGCATCCGCGCGGCGGCCAGCTTGTCGCCGCCCGTCTCGCGCAGCGCGCGGAAGATGGCGCGGCGCTCGAGTTCCTCGAGCGGCACGAGTTCGTCCATACCCATGCGGCGTTCAAAAATGCCGAGCTGCAGGTTCGAGGGCAGGTCCGCGAGGGTGAGCGCCTGGCCGGAGCCCAGCGCCACGGCGCGCTCCACGGCGTTCTCCAGCTCGCGCACGTTTCCCGGCCAGTCGTAGGCCATCAACCGTCCCATGGCTTCTTCGGAGATGGCCGTCGGGGGACGTTGCGGAGGGCTGAACTTTTCCAGGAATGAATTCACCAGCATGGGAATGTCGTTCTTCCGGTCGCGCAGCGGCGGCAGTTTGACCTGGACGACGTTCAGGCGGAAGAAGAGGTCCTGGCGAAACTGGTTCTTGCGGATGGCTTCTTCCAGGTCGCGATTGGTGGCGGCGATCACGCGCACGTCAATGGACACGCGTTCGTTCGAGCCCACGGGCTTGATCTCGCGCTCTTGAAGGGCGCGCAGGAACTTGGCCTGCAGGTCGATGGGCAGGTCTCCGATCTCGTCGAGAAACAGCGTGCCGCCCGCCGCGGTCTCCAGCAGCCCGTGGCGGCTCTGCGTGGCGCCCGTAAAGGCTCCTTTGACGTAGCCGAACAGTTCGGACTCGATGAGCGTGGGGACCAGCGCGGAGCAATCCACGGGCACGAAGGGGCGCTCGCGGCGCGCGCTCGAGAAATGGATCGAGCGGGCCACGAGCTCCTTGCCCGTGCCGCTCTCGCCCAGGATCAGCACCGGACACGTGTGCGGCGCCACCTTTTCGATGAGCTGGTAGACGCGCTGCATCTTCGTGGAGACGCCCACCAGTTCGCCGAAGCCCGGGCGGCTGCGCAGTTCCTCGCGCAGGACGCGGTTTTCGCGTTCGAGGTCCAGGGCGTGCACCAGCCGGTCCAGCTTGGCGCGCAGGTCATCCAGGTGGAAGGGCTTGGTGACGAAGTCCGCCGCGCCCAGCCGGGTGGCCTCAACCGCCGACTCGATGGTTCCGTATTGGGTGATCACCAGGACCGCGATCTGCGGGAAGTCCTGCCGGATGCGTCGCAACAGGTCCAGGCCGCCCAGCTCGGGCACCTTCAGGTCGGTCACCACGATGTCCACCGGCACCTGTTCGAGGACTTCCAGGGCTTCCTCCGTGGTCTTTGCGGTAAGCGTGCGCAGGCCGGCCCCTTCGGCCACCTCGGCGCACACGTTGCGCGCGTGCTCCTCGTCGTCCACCAGCAGTACCACGAAAGGAAAGTTGCGATGGTCCACAACAGCTCCGGCCACACCAACCGGTGTGGGATGTTCAACGGTCCGCGTCAGCATCGTCTGCACCTCATTCGTTGGCACCGAATCGTCTGCAACTCAGGGAGGACGGAACCGGTCCTCATACCGCCTTGGTGCAGCCCGAGTGCCAAATCCGGAGAGGTACAGCAAATCGCCAACGTGTATAGTTTTAAGTCAGTTAGTAGCGATGGGTATTATAAGCCATTCCCGTATAAGGATTTCCAGTGAAATCGGGGGGCGGGGCCGCTGGCGTATCGCTTGCATTTTCTATGAGATGCCAGATTGGTAGGGACAATCCCAAATCGGGACTGTTTTCTGCTCCCTCTTTCCTTCAGCGGGGAGCCGTCGAATCCTTCGCACCCGTAGATGCATGCGTCCCCGCTGCGGACGCCGCTGCGGAGAAGTCCACGGCATACAAGCCATCGGTGGAAGAAGCCGCGAACACCATGGAGCTGGAAGGGCTGGCGATCACGGCCGGGAAAAACGCGTCGGCCAGCGAGCCTTCCAGGCGGTCCCAGCGGCCGCCGCGGTCGCGCGAATAATAAATCCCTCCGCTCTGGACCGCGGCAAACACGGCGCCGCCCACCACGGCCACCTGTTGGAGCGGCACCTGCGGAATGCCATTGCCGGCCTTGCGCCAGGAGTGTCCGGCATCGAGCGAGACGTAGAGCGCGCGGCTGCCGATGGCGAAGAATGTGGAATCGTCGGCCGCGTCCAGGTGCAGGGCGCCGCCCGCGTCCACGGGCAGGTCGCGCCAGGCCCAGGTGGCGCCGCCGTCGAGCGAATAGACGATGCCGCGGAGCGACACGGCCCACAGGCGCTGCCCATCGGAAGAAACACGCACGCTGCGCGTGGGCAAACTGAGCAGCCCGAAAGGAACGGCGCGCCATGTGTTCCCCTGGTCGCGGGAAACCAGCAGGGCGTCTTCCGTCGCGGCGTACCAGGCGCTCTCGCTGAACGTCATGTCGTCCACCACGGCGTGAAGCGGCCGCGGCCCCGCGGGAGCTTTGGGCGCGGCGGGGCGCGCGGGCTGCGGGTTCTGCTTGCGGAGCAGGATCGGCTGCGAAGGCTCGACCGGGGGCTGGATGTCTCCCACCAGCATGCCCGCAGGGACCCACGTGCCGCCATGCAAATCGGGGTCGTAGCGCATCAATCCCCCGCGTTCGAGCGCGGCCCACCAGCCGTTCGGTGAAGCGTAAATGCCGCGGAGGGATTCCATGCGCAATCCGGGCCCCAGTGGTTTCCAGGTTCGTCCGCCGTCATCGGTGGCGAGCAGAGGCTCGGGCGCGTCAGCCAGCACGGCGAGCACGCGCGCCGGATGCGCGGAATCGAGGGCCAGCGAGACGATGCGCCGGTGGTTGAATCCATCGTTCGCGGCGCGAAAGGTCTCGCCGCCATCTTCGCTCACCAGCAGGCCCAGCTTCTGCGTGCCCAGAATCAAGTGGTCCGGCGTCTCGGCGCTCACCACGAGTCCATTCACGATCCAGTCCGCCGGCGTAATCCTGCGCCAATTCGTCCCGCCATCCACGGACTTCCACAGCCCTTCCGTGGTTCCCGCAAATAGAATCTGGGGCCGCTTGGGGTCCTGCCGGATCACGTGCGTGCGCCGCGCCGTGTGCGGGATGCCGCCGATTTTGCGCCACAACCCGCCGCTGTTATCGCTGCGATAGATTCCGGAGCAGGCGCTGGCGTAGACGCGCGTGGGATGTCCGGCATCCACGACGATGCTCATCACGTCGGAATCGTCAATCATGCCCTCGTGGATAGAGGTCCAGTGGCGGCCGCCGTCCGAGGTCTTCCAGGGCAGGTGGCTCGTGCCTACGTAAACCACCTCAGGCAGGTGCGGGTGGATGGCTACGGAATCGAGATTCACCAGGTCCGGGTCGCCTTCCGGCGAGATGCGCTCCCAGGTTCCGCCGGAATCGCGCGAGCGGAACACGCCGTCGAGCGCCCCGGCCACAATCGTCTCTGGAGCGGACGCGGAGAGCGCGATGGCGCGCACGGCGTGGCCGGCGAGTCCCGCGGGCTGCCAGGAATGCCCGCCATCGCTCGACCGGAAAATCCCTCCGCCGGCGGCCGGATCGAGCGTCCATCCGGCGGCATACACGACTTTCGGGTCGCGCGGGTCCACGGCGAGCGACTGCACCACGAGGTCCGCGCGCGTGCCGGGCCGGCCCACGAGGTCCCAGCGGCGCCCCTCGTCGTCCGAGGAAAAGACGTGCCCGTCCACGGTTCCCAGGTACAGCCGTGCGGGCAGCGAGGGCGCGGAAACCAGCGAGATCACATCGCCGCCCGGCGGGCCCATGGGCCGCCATACTTGCGACGCCGCAGGCGCCGGTAGGAGCAGCCACACACACGGCAACACGGCCCAGGCGAGGCCCCGGGCGGCGCGCCAAACGGCGCCCGCAACAATCCTCGTGGAATAGCGGTTCCCTTTCACGACGGGCACTTTCATTGCAGGTTGGTGCCGGGCGCGAGCCCGCCCGCTTCTGGGCGAGCGGGCCAACTTGCCCGGCGTCAGCAGACTTTGTCCGTACCTACGGATTCTTCGGCTCGTACTTTGCGCCCTGCGGAACGAGCGTGATCGTCACCGTGTCGTTGGCGGCGCCCGCGCCCTTCTTGCCCACCGAGGAGTGGACTTCGATGGCGGAGTCGGGCAGGCCGAGGCGCTGCACCAGGTCGTTCTTCACGTTCTGGGCCCGGTCCTTAGCCAGTTGTTCGGGCGTCAGTTTGCCGACGGCCTTGGTCTTCATGGCCTTGGACGCATCCTCATGCCTCTCGGCCGGATCGGCGGAGGCCTCGATCACCAGCGTGGCGCCGGGGAACTGCTGGAAGCGCGGCGGCACGCCGTCGAGCGGCGGATTCTTGCAAGCGTTGGTTACGCTGGCGCTGAACTTCTTGAAGACGCAACTGGCGATCTCGCGCGCCGGCTCGAGGTTCTTCACGCTTACGGGAGCGCTGCAATCGGCCGCGCCGCCCTTGCCTTCCGCGCGCGCGGTCACGGAGTAATCCCCGGCGGCGAGCCCGGTGGTATTCAGCCGCACGTTGGCGCCGGAGCCTTCCACCGCTCCGCCGC
This sequence comes from Candidatus Acidiferrales bacterium, assembly GCA_035314265.1. Taxonomy (GTDB): domain Bacteria; phylum Acidobacteriota; class Terriglobia; order Acidiferrales; family UBA7541; genus JOPF136. The sequence goes on along the minus strand of DATFZR010000513.1, from coordinate 447 downwards.
TCGCGCGCCACTGGTAGGTGACGGGATACGGCAGCGCATTCCCCTTGGGGTCGGTGGCCGCGGCGCTCACATCCACGTACTGGCCGGCATAGACGGGTGACGCCGGATTCGCGGAGCACACCAGCCGCGGGGCCGAGGGCGCCACAGTCAGCGTCACGGTAGCCGCCGGGCAGGTGGCCACCAGCTTTCCGCTGCTGGCCTTGGGGCTGATCGTGTAGGTTCCCGCCGCCAGCCCGGAATAATTCCAGCGCACGGTGGAGCCGCTGCCTTCGATCTGGCCGCCGGAAACGTCGTAGGTGTAAGAAATGGGCCCGTTGTCGCTCACCGCGCCGCGCGCCGTGATGTTGACGGCGCCGCCGGAGGTAGCCTCGATTGCGGCCGGGTCGGCAACGCCGACGGCGCATTCCAGCGTCACCGGGGCGACCACCTTCTTGGGAGGCACAAAAG
>DATFZR010000512.1:0-8758 GCA_035314265.1 Candidatus Acidiferrales bacterium | reverse complement strand
CAAACTCCTGCTAGATCATTCCGCCCATTGATGCGCCCACGATGTGCGCCGCTTCCACCCCGGCGGCAGTCAGAACGGCGGCAGCGTCTGCCGCCATGGCAGCGATCGAATAAGGGCCGAGAGGCACCTCGCTCCGTCCGGCTCCCCGGTTGTCGAAGGCGATGGTGCGGTACCGGCCGGCAAGAACCAGCCGGGTGCGATGCCACATATTTGAAGCCCAGCCGAGGCCCATGATCAGCAGGACTGGAGCGCCCCGCCCAACTTCATCCCAGTAAATCCTGGTTCCTGCGCTTTGCGTTACAGGCATTTTGTTCCCCTCGAAGGCCTTCCTTGCGCTCGTTCCCCAGGCTCGACGGCCAAATAACGAGAGTCACTTACAGACGAGACTGGCTATCGCGCGAGTATTGTATATAATGCGGCGCTGCGCCACAAACCAGGCCGGCGCCGCGAAATGAACTTCGAATTCACCGACAAGACCAAAGAGTTGCAGCGCCGTCTTTCCTCCTTCCTGGACGAGCACGTTTACCCGAACGAGCAGCGCTACCGCCAGGAAATCGAGAAAAACCGCTGGCAGCCGACGCAGGTTATGGAGGAGTTGAAAGCCCAGGCGCGCGCGGCGGGACTCTGGAACCTGTTCCTCCCGAATGACGAAGGCGGGGGCGGGCTGACCAATCTCGAGTACGCACCCTTGTGCGAGCTGATGGGACGCAGCGAGATGGCGGCCGAGGTGTTCAACTGCTCCGCGCCGGACACGGGAAACATGGAAGTGCTGGCGCGCTACGGCAGCGAGGAGCAGAAAACTCGCTGGTTGAAGCCGCTGCTGGCCGGCGAGATACGGTCGTGTTTCGCGATGACGGAGCCGGCGGTAGCCTCATCGGACGCCACGAACATCCGGTCCAGCATCGTTCGCAATGGAAATGAGTATGTGATCAACGGCAGGAAATGGTGGACTTCCGGCGCCGGCGATCCGCGCTGCAAAGTGGCCATCTTCATGGGGAAGACAGATCCTTCCGCCGCGTCCCACAAGCAGCAGTCCATGATCCTGGTTCCGATGGACGCCGCGGGAGTGCGCGTGGAGCGGCTGCTTTCCGTTTTCGGGTACGACCACGCGCCGCACGGGCACGGCGAAGTCACGTTCAACAACGTGCGCGTTCCCACGTCGAATATGCTGCTGGGCGAGAGCCGCGGCTTTGAGATCGCGCAGGGCAGGCTGGGCCCGGGGCGCATCCATCACTGCATGCGTTCGATTGGCGTGGCGGAACGCGCGCTGGAGCTGATGTGCCGGCGGGTCGAGTCGCGCGTGGCATTCGGCAAGCCGCTCAGCGAGCAAGGCACCATCCGCGCGGACATCGCCACGTCGCGGCTGGAGATCGAGCAGGCCCGACTGCTCACGCTGAAGGCGGCGCACCGCATGGACGTGGCCGGCAACAAGGCCGCGCGCGCGGAAATCGCCATGATCAAGGTGGTGGCGCCAAACGTGGCTCTGCGCGTGCTCGATCGCGCCATCCAGGCGCATGGCGGTGCGGGCGTGTCGCAGGACACTTTTCTCGCCGCGGCCTGGGCTGGGCACCGCGCGTTGCGCCTGGCCGACGGGCCGGACGAAGTGCATCTGGAAGCGCTGGCGAAACACGAGCTGCGCAAATGGGAGAAGCCGCCCGCGCCGCCAACGTCACAGTAGCCGCGGGATTCTCATCGAGTTCTCATTCGAGGAGGTCACATGTCTCAAGCAACCAGCGATGCGCCGGTACCGGCAAGCGTTCTCGGAGCAGTGAGGCTCCCCTCATTCGCCACTCCAGCGGAGGAGCGCCGGCACCGCAAGCAGCGCCTGGCCGCGGCCTACCGTTTGTTTGCGCGCTACGGCTTTGATGAAGGCGTCGCGGGCCACATCACCGCGCGCGACCCGGAGCATCGCGACCACTTCTGGGTGAATCCCTTCGGCATGTATTTCGGGCACATTCGCGTGTCGGACCTGATTCTGGTGAACGACCGCGGCGAGGTGGTGGAGGGAAAACATCCCGTGAACGCGGCGGCGTTTGCGATCCACTCGCGGGTGCATGCAGCGAGGCCGGACGTGGTGGCCGCGGCGCACACGCACTCCACCTACGGCAGGGCGTGGTCAACCCTCGGGCGGCTGCTCGACCCCATCACGCAGGACGCCTGCGCCTTCTACGACGACCACGCGGTGTTCGAGGACTTCACCGGTGTCGTCTACGAATTGTCGGAAGGCGAGCGGATCGCCCAGGCGTTGGGCAGCAAGAAGGCGGTGATCCTGCAGAATCACGGCCTTCTTACCGTCGGGCACACCGTGGATGAGGCGGCCTGGTGGTTCATCACCATGGACCGGAGCTGCCAGGTGCAACTTCTCGCGGAAAACGCGGGCGAACCGAAAAAAATCGCTGCGGCCCACGCCGCGGGAACGCGGGAGCAGGTGGGCACGCATCTCGCCGGGTGGTTCCAGTGCCAGCCGCTGCTCACGAAGATCATTCGCGAAGAGCCCGATCTGCTCGAATAGGCCATGGCGACGCGCGTTGTCGAATCGATCGCAGCCCTCAAGCAACTGGTGGGCGGCGAGCCCGCGGTAACAGACTGGCTCACCGTCACGCAGGAACGCATCGGACAATTTGCCGAAGCCACCGAAGATCGCCAGTGGATTCATGTGGACCCCGAGCGCGCCGGGCGCGAATCCCCCTATGGCGCCACCATCGCGCACGGGTTTCTGACTCTCTCCCTGCTGAGCTGGTTCATGAAGCAGGCCATTGAGGTCCGTGGCGTGCGCATGGGCGTGAACTACGGGCTGAATCGCGTGCGGTTTCCCGCGCCGGTTCCGGCCGGTTCGCGGATTCGCGCCCACGTGGCGGTCGACTCCGTGAAGGATTTCGAAGGCGGATGCGATGCCGTCGTCTCGTTTGCGATTCAGTGCGAGGGTTCCAGCAAGCCGTGCTGCGTGGGGGAATGGGTCGTGCGTTTCTACGCGGCGTGATGCGACTGCGGCGGCGCTTGGAAAGGCCGCGGGGGCCTCGCCGCGGGGCCCCTCGCCCCGCGCTACATTGCCGCCTGCCCTGCGGCTACATCAGATCGAATTTGTTTCGGCGGAATCGAGGGCGGCGACGAGCAACGTTTTCGCGGCTCCGCCCATGGCGGCGAAGCGCGCGTCCTTTGTGAGGCCCTGGCGATAGCGGTAATAAATCTGCTGCACGATCACCGCGATTTTGAATCGCGCGAACACAAGATAGAAGACTGCATCGGAGACGTCCCGGCCCGAGGCGCGAGCGTAGCGCTCGGCCAGTTCCGCGCGGGTCAGGCTTCCCGGGTAGGTGGAAGGGCACCAGCGGATTTTCTGCATCTCCGGGGGATCCTGCGGGTCCACCCAATAGGCCAGCGCGCTCCCCAGATCGCTCATCGGATCGCCGAGCGTGGACATCTCCCAATCGAGCACGCCGATAATCCTAGTCACGTCGTCCGGGTCGAGCACCACGTTGTCGTACTTATAGTCGTTGTGGACGAGCGTCGCGCCACCCGCCCCGGGCACGCGCTTCTGCAGCCAAGCTCGAAGCGGCTCCACTTCCGGATGCTCATCCGTTTTCGAGCCCTGATATCTCTCCATCCATCCGCGCACCTGGCGCTCCATGTAGCCTTGCGGCTTTCCCAGATCGCTCAGGCCGATGGCCTCGTAGTCGAGCGAATGAAGCCGTGCCAGGTTGTCGACGAAGTTTTCGCTCAGTTGCCGCGCGGTCCCGGCGGGAAAGGGGAGGTCCTCCGGAGGGTCCCGGCGAATGATGACGCCGCGAACGCGCTCCATCACATAAAAAGGCGCGCCCAGCACCGACTCGTCATCGCAATACAGCAGAACTTCCGGCGCCGGGGGATACACCGCGTGCAGCTTCGACAGCACGCGGTATTCGCGGCCCATGTCGTGCGCCGTTTTGACTTTACTGCCGAAGGGCGGGCGGCGCAGGACGAATTCCCGGTCGCCGAGCCGCACGAGATAGGTCAGGTTCGAGTGGCCGCCCGGAAATTGCGCGGCTTCGATTCCGGTGGCGTCCTCCTGAAAGTGGCTGCGCAGAAACGGCTCGAGCCTGGCGAGATCGAGTTCCTCACCGGGCCGCACGCCTCGCGGTTCATCCACAAAATCGGCCATTGGGCTCCCGCGCGCCGCGCTACCGGTAGGTGAGCAGCGCTGGATCGTCGAGGTGCGGAAACGCGTTGAACGCGCTCAGTGTAAACCGATCGCCGGAGAACAGGAACTCGCTGTACGAGCAGTTGCGCGACATCCAACTGAGGCGCAGCGTCTCCTTCGTCTGGAGACGCAGGGCGCGCTCGGCGGCGACGGCGATGGGCCCACCCGAGGAAAAAATCAAGGATTGCTCGCCCTTGGCGCTACGCGCGAGGAAGCGCGAGATGCCGCGATTCACGCGGACGCAGAATTCCGGCCAGGATTCCGTGCCCGGAGCGGAGACTTCGCCACCGGCCCACTTTTCCATCAGCACCTCGAGCATTTTCTGGAAAGTCTTGTGCTGCTCGGCGGCTCCTGTGGCGGCTTTGAACGCCTCGTGCAGGCGAGCGACTTGCGGATCGGCCTCAATCAGTTGGGTGAGGCACTGCTTCACCACTTCTTCCGCCTGGTATTCGTCGAACTCCGGCATCACAACCGTCTCGGGGAATTTCAGGCCGGCATCTGCGTAGGCTTGCGCCACGATTGCGGCCGTCTTGCGCTGCCGGAGCCGCGGGCCCGTGAACGCACGATCGAATATTTGTTTGCGCTGCACCCAGTAGGCGCCCAGCGCGCGCGCCTGGGTTTCTCCCAACGGAGAGAGCTTGTCGTAGTCAGGCTCCAGGAAGGAGGCTTGCCCGTGCCGGGTCAATAGCAAACGGCCCATGCGTCACCGGGTCCCAGGCAGCGGCGCCGGCGGCTCCCAGCGGGCGTTCCACTGGTCGAGCCGCTCGAGGCTGGCGAGGAACGGCTTGAGCGCCAGGTAAAGACACAGCGCCGAAAGCGCGCAGGCCACGGAGCCGACGATGGCCAGCGAATAGCGAACGGCATCGTCGCGCCCGAATACATGCTGTGTAAGAACCGCGACCGCGGTGGGGCCGATCCCCAGACCGATGATATTGATGGAGAACAAATACACGGCGGAAGCCTGCCCGCGCATCGTGGCGGGCATCATTTGTTGGATGGCCGCGGGCGCCACGCCAAAGGGCGCTGCCGCGAGCACGCAGGCAAAACTCAGCCAGAAGGTCGCCCAGGCCGCCGTGGGCGCCAGACAAAACAGGCAGGTGACCAGGATGCCGAGCAGTCCGATCATCGAGCCCACAAGCAGATTTCCATTCGCGCGGCCGCGCTTGCGCAGGGCATCCGCCACGCGGCCGGCGCCGACGATGCCGAGACATCCGAACGCGGCGACAAAGGGGCCGTAGACGACGGCAATGGTTTTGATGTCCCAGTGAAACGTGCGCTTGTAAAACTCCGGCACCCACGCGGCGCTGGAATACGAGGAAAGAGCGAGCAAGCCAAAGCCGATGTTGTGAAGCAAGAACGTCTTGCGGTTCTCGAGGATGTAAGAAAACACCTGGCCGATCGGAACCGTAATCTTTTGCCGGACGGGCATGTGCGGGGCGGGATCCCGTATCGTCACCAGCAGGGGCGCCAGTAGAAGGCCCGGCAGACCAACCAGCAAGAAGATGAGCTGCCAGGGCCGAAGCGCCCCGAGCAGCGGAATCTGCCACGCTGCCTGTGAGGACGCGTACGCCACCACGAGTCCGCCCAGCAAATAGGCCAACCCCGAGCCAAGATAGATTCCCATGGAGTACACGCTGATCGCAGTCGCCAGGCGCTCGCGAGGAAAGTAATCGGTGATGAGGGAATAAGCGGCCGGCGAGAGCGCGGCTTCACCCACGCCGACGCCCATGCGCAGCGCGAGCATCATCGTGAACGAGGTCGCCAGCCCGCAGCCCGCGGTGAATCCGCTCCAAAGGATCAAGCCAATGGCGATGATCCAGCGGCGGCTGTAGACATCCGTGAGGCGTCCGATGGGAATTCCGAAAAATGTATAGAAGACCGCGAAGCTGAAGCCGATGAGCAGGCTTATCTGGGTGTCGCTGATGTGTAAATCGCGACGAAGCGGACCGACCAGCAGGCTGAAGATCTGCCGGTCGATGAAAGAAAATCCGTAAAGCAGCGTCAAAACGCCGACGACGTACCACGCGTAGGCCATGCCAGGCGTGGTGGCCCAGGATTGAGTGCGGCCAGGAGCGGCTTGGGCTTCCGTGGACATGGCAGTCGTTTAGCAGTCAATTCGTAGCGCGACTGCCTGCCGGGGCGCTATGCATTTGACCGCGAGACTTTTGCGAATTCAGCGAAGGTCTTGCCCTGCTCGGCCAGTTCCTTCAGCAACGGCGCGGGCTGCCAGGCTTCGCCGTGCTGGGCCTCGAGCTGGCGGACGCGCTCGTACACTTTTTTGAGGCCGACGGCATCCGCATACCACATCGGGCCGCCGCGATAGGAGGGGAAGCCGTAGCCGTTGATATAGATGATGTCGATATCCACGGCGCGCAGCGCGAACCCTTCTTCCAGTATCCGCGCGCCCTCGTTGACCAGGGCGTAAATGCAGCGCTCCACCATCTCGTCGGGCAAAATCTGGCGCTGCGGGATGCCTTCTTCCGCGGCCCATTTGCGGACGAGGGTGGCGACCTCGGGGTCGGGGCTGGCCTGCCGCTTGTCGTCATACTTGTACCAGCCTGCGCCGGTCTTTTGTCCGTAGCGGCCCATTTCGCACAGGCGGTCGCCGGCCATCGCCTGGCGGATGCCGGGCTTTTCCAGATGGCGGTACTCCTTGCGGATGCGCCAGCCCACGTCGAGTCCGGCCAGGTCGCCAACGGCCAGCGGACCCATGGCCATGCCGAAATCGTAGAGGGCCTTGTCCACGGCCTCCACGCTCGCGCCCTCTTCCACCAGGAAAACGGACTCGCGCACGTAGTGATGGAACATGCGGTTGCCCACGAAACCGCGGCAGTTGCCCACCACCACGCCGATCTTCTTCAGGCGCTTCGAGAGTTGCAGCGCCGTGGCGATTACTTCCTTGTTCGTTTTCGCGCCGCGCACGATTTCCAGCAGGCGCATCACGTTTGCCGGGCTGAAGAAATGCGTGCCGATCACGAATTCCGGCCGCGAAGTTGCCGACGCGATTTCATCGATATCCAAAGTCGAGGTGTTGCTGGCCAGGATGGCGCCGGGCTTGCACACGCGATCGAGTTCAGCGAACACCTGCTTCTTCAGCTTCATGCCTTCGAAGACGGCTTCGACCACCATGTCCGCGTTCGCAAAGCCGTCGTAGGAGAGCGTCGGCTGGATGAGCTTCAACCGTTCGTCCGCAGCCGCCTGGGTCAGGCGGCCGCGCGCGACGGAACCTGCATAATTCTTCTGGATGCTGGCCATGCCGCGATCGAGCGCCGCCTGGTCCGCTTCCTTGATCACCACGGGAATTCCGGCGTTGGCAAAGACCATGGCGATGCCGCCGCCCATGGTGCCGGCTCCGGCAACGGCTGCGCGCGCCACGGGGATCACCGGCGTTTCTTTCGGGATATCGGGAATCTTGCCCACTTCGCGCTCTCCGAAGAAGACGTGAATCAGCGACTTCGATTGTTCCGACAGCAGGCATTCCAGAAATGCCTTGCGTTCAAACTGGCAGCCCTCGTCAAAGGGCAGCCTGGTGCCCGCTTCCACGGCATCGATTGCAGCGAGAGGCGCGGCTGCTCCGCGCTGCTTCTTGCGGGCCGCATCGCGCGCCGCGGCAAAAATGGGCGCGTTTTCCGCGGGCGTGCCCAGCCGTTCCTTGCGGTCGCGCGTCTTCGGCGCTTTTTTGCCGGCGATCTCATTCGCGAAGGCCACGGCGCCCGCCAGCAGGTCGCCTTCCACCAGGCGGTCCAGAATGCCGAGCTTCACGCCTTCCCCCGCCGGGATGATGTTTCCCTCCGAACACATGGCCACGGCTACGGCCACTCCGGCCAGGCGGGGCAGCCGCTGCGTTCCGTGCGCGCCGGGAATGATGCCGAGTTTTACTTCGGGCTGGCCGATCTGCGCCGCGGGAACGGCCACCCGATAGTGCCCGGCCATCGCCAGCTCCAGGCCGCCGCCGAGTGCGCTGCCGTGAACGGCCATGACCACCGGCTTCGCGCTGTCTTCGATGCGATTCAACAGGTCCGGAAAGTGCAAGGTGGCCGGGGCGCGGCCGGAACGCATCTTGTCGAATTCCTTGATGTCGGCGCCGGATACAAAGGTCTTCCCCGCGCCGATAACCACGGCGGCCTTCACCGTGTCGTCGGAGTTCGCGCGCGCGACGGCCTGGGCGATGCCTTCCGGCACGCCGGGGCTCAACGCGTTCACGGGCGGATTGTTGATGGTGATGACGGCGATGGCGCCGTCCTTCGTATACTCGACCAGTTCGCTCATGGCATCTCTCTGCGCGGTGGTCTACGCGCTCTTGGCGAGCGCGGGATCCGCGTCAATCACCAGGCGCGCGATTCGTTCGCGGTGGAACGTGGCGTCGCCCAGCGCCGTCTCGGAAGCCTTCGCGCGCCGGTAATACAGGTGCACGTCGTTCTCCCACGTGAAGCCCATGCCGCCATGCACCTGGATGCCGCGATTGCCCACGGTGCGCGCCGCGTCGCTCGCGTACATCTTTGCGATGGAAACGGCGGCCTGCGCATCGGGCGTCTTTTCTTCGAGCGCCCAGGCCGCATAATACGCCGCGGAGCGCGAGCT
>DATFZR010000511.1:0-2026 GCA_035314265.1 Candidatus Acidiferrales bacterium | reverse complement strand
GTTCTACTTCATTGAAATGAACACGCGCATCCAGGTGGAGCACCCCGTCACCGAAACGGTCACCGGCGTGGACCTGATCAAGGCGCAGATTCGCCTGGCCGCGGGGGAAAAGCTGGATGACGTGGTGCCGCAGGTGGCGCTTCGCGGCCATTCCATCGAGTGCCGCATCAATGCGGAGGACCCGGAGACGTTCGCCCCCTCGCCCGGCCGCATCACTGCCTTCCATTTTCCGGGCGGGCACGGCGTGCGCGTGGACTCCGCCATGTATAGCGACGCGGTGGTGCCGCCCTATTACGACTCGCTGATCGCCAAACTTATCGTGCGCGCCACGGACCGCGTGGAGGCCATCGCGCGGATGCGCCGCGCCCTCGAGATGTTCGTCATCGAAGGCGTCAAGACCACCATTCCGCTGCACCGGCGCATCATGGACGACCCGCAATTCCAGAGGGGCGACCTGCACACCGGCTTTCTCGATCATCTGCTGGCTCGTACGGAAAAATGAACGAGCGGCTCGCGGCCCAGGCCGCGCGCCGCACAGACACCGAGCCCTTCATGGCCATCGTCCTGCCGCCTCTCTACGCGATCCTCTCTGCCGACACATTTCCGGGCGCGCCAGAGGATTGGGCGCGTCGTCTTGCGGAGGCCGGCGCAGGAATCATCCAATACCGCGACAAGCGCGCCTCTGCGTTCGAACTGTTGCGCGTGGCCCGCCGCCTGAGCGATCTCGCCCATTCTCTGAATTTTCGCTTCATTGTAAACGACCGCGCAGACGTCGCTGCCATTGCCGGCGCCGGCGGCGTGCATGTGGGCCAGGAAGACTTGCCGGTTGAGGCCGGTCGCCGCATCTGCGGGCCCGACTGTTGCGTCGGCGTCTCAACGCATAACTTCGAGCAGCTCAAAGCCGCAGCCGCCACATCCGCCGACTACATCGCCATCGGCCCCATTTACGCCACAAACACGAAGGCCAATCCCGACCCGGTGGTCGGCGTCGAGTTCATCCGGCAAGCTCGTCAACTCACGCGCAAACCGCTCGTAGCGATCGGCGGCATCACTGCTGAGCGTGCCGCAGAAGTGTATGCAGCAGGCGCGGACTCCATCGCAGTGGCGGCCGACCTGGCCGCCGCGCCCGATTTGCGGGCCCGTGTCCAAGCGTACCTGCGCGTCGCATCCCATCGGTAGGGACGGCCTGCGTGTCCGCCGTCGTTTCGGCGAGTCATCCCTTAGGGTCAGTCCACGCCCAGTCGGTAAACCCTGTCGCGTCCCGCCGCGATCTGGCCCCTGCCTCACTGTGCCTATCTCCTGCGTTCGCTCTTTTCTAACCGTGGAATCAATGGTTTAATCGCGCTGCTAACGGGGTGGATGTGGCGGGTCTGTGGGTGGGGCAGTAACTCTCCCGAGGAGAACGCATGGGAAATCCGATCTTCGATAAGAAGCCGCTCGACGTTCTGTTGAGCGAGGCCCAGGAGACAGGCGAGCACACGTTAAGACGGGCGCTGGGCCCGGTGAACCTATTGACGCTGGGCATAGGGGCCATCATCGGCGCTGGCATCTTCGTCCTGACCGGCGCGGCAGCAGCAAAGTTCGCAGGGCCTGCGATTGTTCTCTCCTACATTCTTGCGGGCGTGGGTTGCGGTTTCGCGGGACTGTGTTACGCGGAGTTCGCCTCGCTCATCCCGATCGCCGGATCCGCGTATACATATGGTTATGCGACCCTGGGCGAAATCTTTGCCTGGATTATCGGCTGGGACCTGATTCTCGAGTACGCGTTCGGGGCCGCGACGGTTGCTTCGGGGTGGAGCAGCACGCTGGTCGCGTTTCTCCAGGACTACGGAATCCATCTGCCCCCGCAAGTCTGCGACACGCCGGGCCAGGTGTGGGTGCAATATCAGAGCAACTGGCAGCCGCTGGTTACGATCCAGTCGAGTTTGACCGCCGCGGGGACTGATTGGCAATCGCTTCCCCACGTGACCACGAGCTTCAACCTGCTGGCATTCCTGGCGATCCTGGCGGTGACGACGATTCTGGT
>DATFZR010000510.1:0-17757 GCA_035314265.1 Candidatus Acidiferrales bacterium | reverse complement strand
TTCTCCGGCGCCTGTCTGGTGAGCAGCGCGCGGACCATCTCAATGGGCATGGTGTTTTCATGCATGAAGGCATCGTGCATGGCGCGGTTGGTCATTTTGCCCGAGTCCACGAGTTCCTTGTGCAGGGCGCGAATTTGGATTCCGCCCAGCAGGTAGCCGGCCTGGTAGAGCGGCGAGTAATCGCCCGCAAACGAGCGGCGCACCTCAGCCGCGGCGTTCTCCCGTTCGTGGCCGACGCGGTCCACCAGAAAATCAACGCACTCCTGCGCCGTCATCTTCCCCAGGTGGAAACTGAGGGAGAAGATGATGCGCGCGCAGCGGTGCATCCTCCAGAAAAGCGCGCCAACGCGTTCCTCGGGCGTTTTGTCGAAGCCCATATCCCAGAACATCAGCTCGCAATAGAGCGCCCAGCCCTCCATCCAGAACGGCGTGTGGAAAATCCAGCGATAGGGTTTGTAGCGCGCGAGCATGAAGAACTGCAGGTGATGGCCGGGGATGAGCTCGTGGAAGACGGTGGCGTGCGAGAAGCCGTAATTGTTGCCGCGCATGCTCATCATCTTCTGCTCTTCCGTCATCGTGTCGGTGGGGTAGGAGACGCTGATGTCGTCGCCGCCGGTAAAGAACGGGTTCACGAGCTGGCGCTCGGGGGTCATCATGATCATGCCCCAGTCTTCGCGGGCCAGGGGCGGCACGGTGATGAACTCGCGCTGCTCCACGAACTCCACGGCCTGCTGGGCGAGCTTGCGGATCATCTCCGGCTGCTTGCCGGGGTCCACGATCTGCGACTTGGTGTGCTCGATGGCGCGATGCCAGTCGTCGCCGTAACCCAGATCGTGCGAGGCCTTGATCATCTCCGCTTCGCACCAGGCCATCTCTTTCTTTGCCAGCGCGATCAGCTCTTCGGGCGTGTAGGGGATCATTTCGTGCTGGAGCTCCAGCATCAGGGCATCGCGGCCGATGGGATCGCCGACGATGGCCTCCTTCTCGTTGCCTTTTACGCCGACCACCTGGTCGATCAGAAACGCGCGGTAGTCCTCGAGGGCTTTCGTCGCTTCCTTGTAGGGCTCGTCCATCCACCAGGTGAACGCGGGATCGTAGCCATTGGAAAAGGTGTACCAGGTCTTGAATGCCTTCTGCAGGCTGACGATGGCGCCGGCGGCGCGATTGGCGACGAACTTCTGCGTGCGGATGGGCTGGACTTTTTTCTCTCCGGGTTTGTCTCCCGGCTTGTCTTTCTCTGTCTTGTCTTTCTCCGGCGCCGGCGCCGCGGATTTGTCGGCCGCGCCCTTGGCTTCCGCGTCCTGCTTGAGTCCCAGGGCCACGGCGGCGCGCGTTTCGTCCACCTGCTTCTTAATTTGGGCGACGAGTTCGGCGGCATGCGGGGAGTCCACGGGCTGCATCTTCTGCCGCGCGTCGTCAAAATCGAAGATGATTTTGGCAAACGGAATCAGCGGCTCCATCTCTTCGAACTGCTTCGCTTGAATCTCCAGCGTATGGAGCTGGTACTGCAGCTCGTTGCGGAAGAGGATGTAGTCCACCTTGCCTTCCAGGCTCATCTTGGAGAAATCGCGCTCGGCGAGTGAGTCCAGCCATTCCGAATAGAACTTCTTGAAGCGGGCGCGGCGGGAGGTCGAGAGGCTCAGGGAATACGTACGCTCCAGGCTGTACATGTCGGCCTCAAAGCGCGTGATGGCAGGTTGCAGCTCGCTCGGGTAGGAGTCCAGGTCGGTTTTCGCCGGAACGTCGCTGGCCGTTTGATCGGGGTTCGCCGGCGAGGAGCCACCGGCGGGATACGCCGGGGCCACTAGAATCCCGAGGCTCACGATTGCGGCGCAGAACTTCTTTTGAAGGTCTCCCATCATCCACCCCTTGTCGCAATGAAGCGCGGCGCAAACCGTGCCACATTTTGCGAAGGGGTGCAAGATGCCACGGCGCGTGCCGCGCTGAAGCGCCGGCCAGAGTGCCCGTCGCGGTCCGCCTTGCGAGGTTCCGGACGATCGCCGGCCAGCTTTGGTAGCCACGGTCAGTGCCGTTCTGACCGTGGGTTGTTCTGCGGCAGGGGCAAGAACCCACAGAGACAAAGTGGGTTGTTCTGCGGCAGGGGCAAGAACCCACTGAGACAGAGTGGGTTGTTCTGCGGCAGGAGCAAAAACCCACAGAGACAAAGTGGGTTGTTCTGCGGCAGGGGCAAAAACCCACTGAGACAGAGAGAGGGTCAAAAACCACGGTCAGAAAATCACTGACCGTGGCTACCCGAGTGTCCGTCGCGGTCGGTTTTGCGAAATTGCGGACGATCTACGGGACTTGAACGTCGCCGTAGAACTTCCACGACGTCTTGAAATCTTTGGCGGGCGGCTGGCCCGTGAGGAGCGCGCGCACCATTTCTATGGGCATGGTGCCTTCGCGGAGGAAGGCATCGTGCATGGTGCGGTTGGTCATTTTGCCGGAGTCCACGAGTTCCTTGTGCAGCGCGCGAATCTGGAAGCCGCCCAGCAGGTAGCCGGCCTGGTAGAGGGGAGAGTAATCGCCGGCAAACGAGCGGCGCACTTCAGCCGCGGCGTTGTCGCGCTCGTGCCCTACTCGCTCCACGAGAAAATCCACGCACTCCTGCGCCGTCATCTTGCCCAGGTGGAAGCTGAGGGAGAAGATGATGCGCGCGCAGCGATGCATCCTCCAGAAGAGCGCGCCGATGCGCTCTTCGGGCGTCTTGTCGAAGCCCATATCCCAGAACATCAGCTCGCAGTAGAGCGCCCAGCCCTCCATCCAGAATGGCGTGCGGAAGAGCCCGCGGTAGGACTTGTAGCGGCCCAGCATGAATCCCTGAAGGTGATGGCCCGGGATCAGCTCGTGGAAGACGGTGGCGTGCGCGAACCCGTAATTGTTGCCGCGCATGGCCATGAGCTTCTGCTCTTCCGTCATCGTGTCGGTGGGATAGGCCACCAGAATGTCGGGGCCGCCGAGGAAGAAGGGAGCCTGCAACTGCCGCTCGGGGGTCATCATGATCATGCCCCAGTCTTCGCGGGCGAGCGGCGGCACGGTGACGAACTGCTTCTCGTCCACAAATTCCACGGCCTGCTGGGCAAGTTTGCGGATCATTTCCGGCTGCTTGCCTGGCTCCACGTTCTGCGACTTCACGTGCTCGAGAGCGGCGTGCCAATCGTCGCCGTAGCCGAGGTCGTGGGAGGCTTTGATCATCTCCGCGTCGCACCAGGCCATCTCTTTCTTCGCCAGCGCGATCAGCTCTTCGGGCGTGTAGGGAATCATTTCGTGAGCGAGGTCCACGAGCAGGGCGTCGCGGCCGATGGGGTCGCCGACGATGGCTTCCTTCTCATTGCCCTTGATGCCCACCACTTGTTCCACCAGGAACACGCGATAGTCTTCGAGGGCTTTGTCGGCGGCCTTATATGGCTCGGCCATCCACCAGGTATAAGCGGGGTCGTAGCCGTTGTAGAACGTGTTCCAGGTCTTGAGGGCCTTCTTCAGGCTGGTGATGGCGTTGGCGGCGCGGTTGGCCACGAACTTCTGGGTGCGGATGGGCTCGACATTCTTCTCCTTCTTGTCTTTCTTGTCTTTGTCGCCGGCAGGGGCGGGGGCTTTGTCGGCGCCGTCTTTGGACTCCGGCTTGCCTTCAGGCTTCAGCCCGAGCGCCACGGCGGCGCGGGTTTCGTCCACTTGCTTCTTGATCTGCGCCACCAGTTCGGCGGCGTGCGCGGAATTGAGCGGCTCCATCTTGCGGCGTGCCTCGTCAAAGTCGAAAATTATCTTCGCAAAGGGAATCAGCGGCTGCATCTCCGCATACTGCTTGGCCTCGATATCGAGCGTGTGCAGCTCGTACTCAAGCTCGTTGCGAAAAAGGACGTAGTCCACCTTGCCTTCCAGGCTCATCTTGGAGAAGTCGCGCTGGCCCAGCGAATCGAGCCACTCCGTGTAAAAGGTTTTCAAACGGGCCTGGCGCGCGGGCGACAGGCCGAGCGTGTAGACGTGGTCCAGGCTGCGCAGATCGCTCTGATAGCGCAGGATGGCCGGCTGCATTTCGCTGGGATAGGTATCGAAGTCCGATTTCGCCGGGATATCGCCGCCGGCCGGCTGCGCGTTCGACGGGCCGCCCGAGGAATACAACGGCGAGACCAGCAAACCGAAACTTAGAACTGCGGCGCAAAACTTCTTCCGGAGGTCTGGCATCATCCACTCCTTGTGGGAATAAACAAATTGCGGCGCAAACCGTGCCACATTTTACGGAGGCGCGCAAGACCCGGAAATCCTTGACAGCGCGCCCGCGCATGCGTTGAAGTCTTATTGAGGGCATCCCTCAGATGAACGAGCGCTCGAAAATGACGCGCCGGCAGTGGCTGGCCGCCGCGGCCGCGGGAGCGGGTGCTGCGGCGTTGCCGCGGCCGCTCTCCGCATGGTCCGCGCTCGCTTCCCCGGGGCCATCCGTTCCCTCGCTCGTGCAGGATGCCGTGCCGCCAAAGCTCGTGCCGTTTCCGAGCGGCCAGGTGCGCCTCGGCCCCGGCATATTCCAGCAGGCCATGAACGCCAATCGCCGGTATCTGGCTTCGGTGCCGAACGACCGGCTGCTGCACATGTTTCGCGTGACGGCGGGAATTCCGTCGGCGGCCGAACCGCTGGGCGGCTGGGAAGAGCCGAAAGGCGAATTGCGCGGCCATTTTGCCGGCGGGCACATGCTGAGCGCGTGCGCGCTGCAGTACGCGGGCGCCGGCGACGACGAAATGAAGGCCAAGGGCAACGCGCTGGTTGCCGAGCTTGCCCGCTGCCAGCAGGCGCTGGGCGCGAGCGGTTACCTGAGCGCGTATCCCACGGAGTTCTACGACCGGCTGCGGGAAGGGAAGAAGGTGTGGGCGCCCTTCTACACGTATCACAAGATCCTGGCCGGCCACCTGGATATGTATGTCCTGTGCGGCAACGAGCAGGCGCTGGCCACCGCAGAGAAGATGGCCGGCTGGGTGGAATCGTATCTGAAGCCGCTGGGGGAAGAGCAGTGGGCGGGCATGCAGATGGTGGAGCATGGCGGCATGAACGAGGCGCTGTTTAATCTTTACGCGCTGACGGGAAAAGAGCGGTACCTGGCGCTGGCGCGGCACTTCGATCACAAGCGCTTCTTCGATCCCCTGGCGGATCATCGCGACGTGCTGCGCGGGCTGCACGCGAACACCAACATACCGAAAGTGATCGGCGCGGCGCGCGGCTACGAGCTGACCGGTGACGCGCGCTACCGCGAGATCGCGGAGTTTTTCTGGAAGCAGGTGACCTCGCTGCGCACCTATGCCACGGGCGGCACGAGCAACGACGAGGAGTGGCAGGACGAACCCGCGAAGCTCGCGCGCCAACTAGGCCCGTCGGCGGAAGAGTGCTGCTGCAGCTACAACATGCTGAAGCTCACGCGGCACGTCTTCGGCTGGTCCGGCGCCATGCCGGCCATGGACTACTACGAGCGCACGCTCCTTAACACGCGCCTGGGCACGCAGGATGCCGACGGCCTGAAAATGTATTACCTCTCGCTGATGCCCGGCCTTTGGAAAACGTACGGCACCGCGTACGGCGCCTTCTGGTGCTGCACGGGGAGCGGGGCGGAGGAGTTCGCCAAACTGGGCGATACGATTTACTGGCGGGACGAGCAAGAAATTTACTTGAACCTGTTCATTTCTTCGCAAGCGAGCTGGCCGGAAAGGAAAATCACGCTCGTGCAGGAGACGCGCTTTCCGGAGGAAGAGGGTACGACGCTCACCGTGAAGACGCAGGGGCCGGCGAACGTGCCTCTGAACGTTCCTTTGAACCTCCGCATTCCCTCCTGGGCCAGGCGCGGCGTGACCGTGAAAATCAACGGAGAGCCGCAACAGGCGCCGGCGCCCGTGGCGGGAAGCTACCTGAGGCTGACGCGCCCGTGGAAGAATGGCGACAAAATCGACTTGCGCCTGCCCATGAGCCTGCATACGGAATCCACCCCCGACGACCCTACGCTCCAGGCCGTCCTGTATGGTCCGCTGGTTCTGGCCGGGCGGCTGGGACGCGACGGCCTGACGCACGAGCTGATCTACGGCCCCTACCATCCAGACCCTGCGAAAGAGATTCCCGTGGCGCCCCTCGCCGTGTCAGAGGGCATGGCGGCGGACTCGGTGGAGCCTGTGGGTGGCGAGCCGCTGGCCTTCCGCACGGTGGGACAGCCCAGCGCGGTCCGCCTGTCTCCTCTGTACCAGATTTCCGGCGAGCGCTACACCGTCTATTGGAAGACCATTCGCTGACCGTCACCGCAGAGGCCGCGAGATCGAGCCCCTGGTCCCCGCCATTCCTTTCAAGGAGGTATCGACGGCGCATCCCCCGCACGCGGACTGAAGCCGTCGCCTGGGCTTCATATATGCCTTGACACGTATATGCCCCGTGGGGTACACTAAGGGAATGGAATCTGCATTCGCAATCATTGCGGAGCCGAACCGCCGCGCGATATTGAGCCTCCTGGTCTCGTCACAACGGTCGGTGGGAGAGATCGAGCGTCAACTTCGTATGACGCAGCCGGCCGTGTCCAAGCACCTGCGCGTGCTGCGCGACGCCGGCTTCGTGGAATCCGCGGTGGACGCACAGCGCCGTCTCTACCGGCTGAAACCTGAATCACTTCAGGAGGTGGAGGCCTGGCTGGCTCCGTTCCGCCGGCTCTGGTCCGCTCACCTGGATGCTCTCGAACGCCACCTCGGCCGCATGGAACAGTCCACACCAACGAAAGGCAAGACCAAGAGAAAACGGCGCGGCCCAAACCGCGAACGTGGCAAAGGAGAAACGAAATGAAAATCAAACTGACCAGCGTATATGTGGACGATCAGGACAGGGCCCTGCGCTTCTATACGGAGGTACTGGGCTTTGCCAAGAAGACCGATTTCAGTCACGGCCCATTTCGCTGGCTGACCGTGGTCTCGCCCGAAGAGCCGGAGGGCGCCGAGCTGCAGCTGGCGCTGAACGACAAGCCCGCGGCCCAAGCGTATCAGCAGGCGATCTTTCAACAGGGCCAGGCCGCGGCCATGTTCTTCACCGGCGACGTCAAGGGCGACTACGAGCGGATCAAGGCCCACGGCGCCGAGTTCACGATGCCGCCCACCGATACGGCCGGCTCGACCATTGCGGTGCTCAAGGACACCTGCGGCAACCTGATTCAGCTCACCCAACTGGCGCGCCATTCACGCTAAGGAGAAGAAGGTGACCGATCGGTAGGAAGGCCGCCTTGCCGGCCATTTATTCAAAGGAGGTAATATAAACGCATGAATAACGATGGAGAGGCGTTGCCACAAGAACGGCGTAAAGAACTGCTTAGAGCCCTGAAAGCCCGTTTTGAGGGAAACAGGAACCGCCATAAGGGTCTGGAATGGGACAAAGTGCAAGCAAAGCTGGAAGCTATGGCCGGAAAACTGTGGTCACTCAATGAAATGGAAAGAACCGGCGGTGAACCGGACGTTGTTGGCCATGATAAAAAGACGGGCGAATACATTTTTTACGATTGTTCAGCGGAAAGCCCTAAGGGCCGTAGAAGTCTTTGTTACGACCGTGGAGCGCTGGACGCCAGGAAAGAGCACAAGCCAAAAGGTGACGCGATTGATGCGGCAACTGCGATGCGCATTGAGCTCTTGACGGAGGAACAATATCGAGAGCTGCAGAAACTTGGAACTTTCGACGCGAAAACGTCGAGCTGGGTGAAAACGCCTTCCGCTATCAGAAAACTCGGCGGCGCCCTCTTTTGCGATCGCCGCTACGGCACTGTTTTCGTGTATCACAACGGTGCGGAGTCTTACTATGCCGGCAGGGCGTTCCGTGGCCTGCTAAGAGTCTAAAGTCTGCATGCCGGCGCGGGATTCACGCTAAGGAGAAGAAGATGACCGACCGCGAGCAGTACTCACCGGGTCCGGCCAGCGGGGCGCGGATACAAAAGGACGGAGAGAAGTGGACGCTCGTTCTCGTCAGGGAACTGCGCCACTCGCGGGAAAAGGTCTGGCAGGCGCTTACCGATCCGGCACATCTGCGCGAGTGGGCTCCCTTTGAAGCCGATGGGAGCCTGGGTACGGTTGGAACCACGGTGAAGCTCACCGCGGTGGGAGCGCCCACGCCGCACGTTTCCGAAACCAGAGTGACGCGAGCCGACGCTCCCAAGGCGCTTGAGTACAACTGGGGTGGCTTCGACATGCGCTGGGAACTCGAAGCCTCTGGTGGCGGCACGCGCCTGACGCTGTGGACCAACATCGGTCACCGCTTCATCTCCATGGGCGCTGCCGGGTGGCACATTTGTTTCGATGTTCTGGATCACCTTCTCAGCGGAACTCCCATCGGCCGCATCGTCGGCCCCGAGGCCATGAAGTTCGGCGCCTGGCAGCGATTGAACGCGGAGTACGCCAGGCAGTTCGGCATTGAAGCGCCCAACTGGCCGCCTCAGGCGGCTCAAAAGCCGTAAGTCGAGAGGATCGCAAGGTTCCGCGGCTTACTCCGCAACCGCGCTCGCCGCGATTATGGCCGCCGCCATCGCGAGCCTGTGATCCTTGTTCCAGGGCGGCCCGATGGCCCTCCGCACCTTGAGGAAGTGAGCGTCGAGGCTCTCTACATGCAACGCCTGGCTCGCCGTACCCAACACGCTCTTCGCGTCGTACCAGTGGACGGGCCAACCCCGCGCCTCGGCCGCGGCGGCCAGGGCCTTGCGGTACATCACCCAGTCGGCCACGTTCTGCGCACGGTAGTCCTTGATTCGTCCGGCAATCGTGGGCGGAAGCTGCGGGCACTCGCGAAGGGCGACGCCAAGGATACGCGGTACCGCCATCGTGACGGTGTCCAAAGCAAGCACGGCATGCATCTCTGCCGACGCGCGCACGCGCTCGACTAACTCCACGGCCTCGTCGAGCGGGAGCCCTTGGCCTTCGCTGTGGTGCGGAATCTTCGGCAGGCCCTCGCCCACGAGTTCCACCCGGCGGCGGTCGAGGAGCGTCCCATCACGCGTCGCCGTCACCAGCACCGCCCAACCTCCGTGATCCGATACCCCGATGATGCCGCCGTTCTTCGACATGATGTTCCCTCACGCCTAACTGCGCCCCTTGCAGGGCGTGGTGCTGCTGCTTGCGCCGGTGCCGCCAATCGAAAGGCTAATTTGGTTTCGGCTCAACCAGCAACTGCGTCTGGTCGTTTACTCGAACGGCCTCGAAGAAATCGTGCAGCGAATTGTAGAGGGAAGCGGCGTAGCGGTACCGCACCATGGCGAGTTTCCTGCGGATGCGTAGGGCAGTCCCTTCCGGGGTGGCAACCACGCCGTAAGACGCCAAACTCGATTCAATGGGTTCGATTCCGGCCGGCGGCGCGACCTGAAAGTTCTCCGGCGCCCGAATCAGAATGTCGTCTTCATCCACCCACTGACAATCGAAATAGATATCGTTGACCCGCTTGGAGGGGGCAAACGCCTTTGCCTCCGGAATGCGAAAGGGCGTGAAGGGAGTCAGGAGGCGCCTGCCGGCGGCACTGGAAAAACCCGGCAGCCGGAGGCTGGCCTCGACGTGCACGGGAGCGTTGATGTCGTCCCAGCCGCCGATCTTTGTGATTTCCAGATTCGCCGTTTCCGGGAGCCAGGATTTGATTTCGTCACTGATATCTTTCTTCCTTCCCAGTTCGTCTTCCTCCCGTTCCGCTACGCGGTGCAAGGCGCCGAACTGGCCGGCAAACTCCACTTCGAGTGTTCCGGAGAGGTTTCCTTCCGCGTCGATGTTCATCTCCGTCCGGCGCCTCAGAATCGCGTCGGAGTTCTGGGGCGCGGGCGTGGTGATGAAGTCCACCGATGACGAGTTCCCGCGGATCCCCTTGGCATCCGTCTCCTGCCAGGGGAGCAACCCATAGGGATAGAATCGCGCGCCGGGATCAACGTACACGTCCCCGGACGGCAGCTTTAGGGAGACCAGGTCCGTGGAGAGTTCGCGATAGTCCTGGAAGTCCGGGCGGAAAGTGTTGCGGTCGCGGGTGACCACCATGGCCACAGTGGCGTCGAATCCCTCGGCGCGCGCCAATCCCACGAAGAGCATGTTGATTTCCAGGCTGGTGCCGGCGCCGTGCTTGAGAAGGTCGTCCACGTTCTGATTCTCATTTTCTTTTTCGCGCTTGAGTTCCTTTTCGGTTTTCCCGGGGTCGAAGCTGGTGTTGTGGACCTGCATGGCCCGGGCGTAGAGCTTCCTCAGCTTCTGCTCCGGGGCATCGCCGGGAGCTATGAGCCGTGCAACCTCGGCGTCGAGAAGTTTCTTCTTGCTCAGGAATTCGTCGGCCACGTGACTCAGGTTCTTGCACCAGAACGCCCAGTATTCCGGGGTGGTCTTGCCGGTGGGATCAAAGGGAAGACGATAGAAGAAGTTGACGTGGAGCCGCAGGACGCCCTCGGGGGGCATGTACTCCTCGTCTGCGACGCCGGGCAGCGCGTGCACCTGCAGGAGATAGGAGCCGTCCGGCAGCTTCTCCGGTTTTATCGGCAAGGCGTGCCCGTATGCGCGCCACCCCATAGCGCCCGGAATGGCAGGACGCATGGTGAAGCGCGCGTCACGCGTGTAGAGCGCGACCTGCACCATCCACGTGCTGTCCACAGTGTGATGGGGTTTCGCCGCCACACGGTACTTGTATTCAATAATCGCGCCGGGCAGAACGTCCGGCAGAGTGAACGCTTTCGCATTCAGTTTCAGCCCGCCCGCCTTGACGATTATCTTGTCGAAAACTTGTCCCTGGAAGACGGTGATCCCGCCGTCCGGCCGGATGGTCCGCGCGCGGATGTCCCGGATCTCAGCCGCAGTCTGGTTGTAGAAGATCTCCACATCTCCATATTTTTCGCCGCTTTCGCTGAAGATCTTGATCCGCTGGTATTCCTCCACGCTGCCTTTGGTCTGGTCTACGGAGTGCTCCCGGTAAAGGATCATCGCGTCGGATCCGGGATTGGCGGGGTTGTCTTTGAGCGTCAGGTCCTCAGGAGCGATGGGCAGCCAATCGTCGGCGCCCGCCGCGCGCGATGCGAACGCCGCGGCTGCTGCGCAGGCGAGAATCACCGGCAGGAATAATCGAAGAAACCTCAACATGGACCCTCTCCAGTCCGGGCGAAGGCGGCCGCCGGCCGGCTCCTCAGAAGACCGGTCGCGGCGCTATTCTTTACTCCGTAGCCGGGCAGGACGCCACAGTTTTTTACCTTTGCTGCCTTTATCGCGACGATTAACGAGGGGAACCGGGCGTTGGCTCGATTCCCGGCCCGCTCGAAGAAGCTGGTGGCTGCGGCCTTCCGCGCGCTGGGGAGCGCCGGTCAGGCGCGCGGGTGGGATTTGTCGAACACTTCCATCAGGTGGCGAATCGAGGCGTGCGTGTACCGCTGCGTTGTAGAGAGCGAGCGATGGCCGAGCATCTCCTGGATGGAGCGCAGGTCCGCACCCTCGGTGAGCAGGTGCGTGGCAAACGCGTGGCGGAAGGCGTGCGCGTGCGCGTTCCATCCCGTGGAAAGCAGCTTCGCGTATTTCTTCACGATGCGGTCCACGGAGCGCACTTGCAGGCGGCGGCCCGCGTAGTTCAGGAACAGGGCCTGGGCCGCGCCGCCCCTGGCGCCGGCCAGCAATTCCGCCCGCGCGGCGTCATACGCCTCCAGCATCTCCCGGGCCTTGCTGCCGTAGGGAACGATGCGCTCTTTGCGTCCCTTGCCGCGCACGCGCATCATTTGCGATTCGCGATCGATGTCTTCGAGGTTCAGGCCCACGAGTTCACTTACGCGCAGGCCCGAGGCGTACAGAAGCTCGAAAATCGCGCGGTCCCGGGCCAGAAGCGACTGGTGGGCCGCGTCGCGCTCCTCGGCAGCTTTCGCAACCTTCTCGTTTTTCGGCGCTCCGCGGCCGCGCTGCGGAGGCTCGAAGGACTTCATGCCGTCGAGAAACCGGTTCATCTCCTCCGTGCCGGGCACTTCGGGCAGGCGGCGCGGAAGCTTGGGAGTGGGCACCAGGCGCGCCGGATTTGCCTTCAGCTTTCCTTCGCGCACGCAGAAGCGGAAGAACGAGCGCAGCGTGGCCAGTTTCCGTGCGACGGAAGAGCGCTCGAGCTGCTGATCGTAGAGCGAGCCGAGGTACTCGCGGATCACATGGTGGTCAATCGTTGATAGCGCCGGCATCGCGCTTTCCGGCGGGCTCAGGTAGGCCAGGAACTGGCGCAGATCGCTTTCATAATTGCGCAGCGTGTGCGGCGAGGCGTTGCGCTCGTTGCGCAGATGGAAGAGGTAGCGATCGACCGTCGCGTTCATCTCCGGTCCCTCTCGATTCGCTGGAAGACTTGCCCCGCCAGATCCCCTGTCAGATTCCCAACCTGATTCTAAGGCGCGCCGCGCCGGGTACGGCGCAGCGCAGCGCGCGAAGTGTCCAGGTGTCCACCCCGCCGCTCCCGGCAGGCGTCAGATTCGATGGAGACCGGAGAGGAAGGTTGCCAGGCCCGCGCAGACAATCCGTTCAGGACTTTACCGCGCCGGCATGCACCTCGACAGGCTCCGCGTCCGGAGGTTTTTCCGGCGCCAGGACCACTTCCCAATCGCATTTTTCATTGATGCACGCGCGCATGGGCGGTCCGTTCTTGGCGCGCTTCTCCACCACAAACGGCGCTCCGCACTTGGGGCACGGCTCCGCGATGGGCCGGTGCGGCGTGGTGAAGTCGCACTCGGGATACTTGCTGCAGCCGTAGAAAACGCGCATGCGCCCCTTGCGCGCGCGGCGCTCCACGAATTCGCCGTCGCCGCACTTGGGGCACTTGATGCCCAGCGTCTTCGAGCGGATGAATTTGCACTTGGGATAGCCGGAGCAGCCGATGAATTCCCCGTAGCGGCCGTGCTTCAGCAGCAGGTGCTGGCCGCAGTCGGGACACTTTTCTTCGAGTTGCTTGTCGGGCTGCAGGGCCTTGAGCGTGCCGGCGGCCAGGCGGCGCGTGGTCCGGCAGTTCGGGTAGCCGGTGCAGGCCAGGAAGACGCCCCACTTGCCGCGCTTGATGGCCATCTCCTTGCCGCAGTTCTCGCAGTATTCCGGGCCGGCCTCGCTCTCGACGACTTCTCCGGCCGTTTCGGGCGAAAGGTCGCGGATGAAATCGCAATCGGGATAGCGGCTGCATCCCAGGAAGAACCCGATGCGGCTGATGCGCTCGAGCAGTTCGCCCTGGCCGCACTTCTCGCACTTCTGTCCCGTGGGGATGCCGGCCTTGTAGGAGGCCATCTCCCCTTCGGCCTTTTCCAGGTCTTCCACGAAGGGCTTGTAGAAATCGGCCACGGATTTGCGCCAGCCGATCTTGCCTTCCTCGATCTCGTCCAGCTCTTCTTCCAGGCGCGCGGTGAAGCCCACGTCGAAAATATCCTCGAAGCTTTTTACCAGCAGGTTGCTCACGCGCTCGCCGAGCATGGTGGGCGTAAAGCGGCCCTGATCCTTCAGCACGTATTCGCGCTCGACGATTGTGGAAATGATCGAGGCGTAGGTGGATGGACGGCCGATACCTTTTTCTTCCAGCTCCTTCACCAGCGTGGCTTCCGTGTAGCGCGGCGGCGGCTCGGTGAAATGCTGCTCGGGACGAATCTTGTCGAGGCGCAGCGTCTGGCCCTCCGACACTTGCGGCAGGGAACGGCCCTCCCCCTCGGCCTCCGGGTCCTTGTCTTCGTCGTCCGTGACCGTCTGGTAGACGGCCAGGTAGCCCCTGAATTTCTCGACGGAGCCCGACGCGCGGAACGTGTAGTCGCCCGCGGCGATATCAATCGTGGTCTGGTCGAACACCGCCGGCACCATCTGCGAGGCCACGAACCGCTGCCAGATCAGTTGGTAGAGCTTGAAAACGTCGTCTTCGAGGAAGCGGCGCACATCTTCCGGGCGGCGCATCACGTCGGTCGGCCGGACGGCCTCGTGCGCTTCCTGCGCTTCCTTCTTCGATTTGTAGAAATTGGGCTTCTCCGGCAGGTAATCGGCGCCATAGGCGGCAGGAATCATCTCGCGCACCTGCGCCAGTGCGTCTGCGGAAACGCGCACCGAATCCGTGCGCATGTAGGTAATCAGCGCGACGCTGCCCTCATCGCCCAGCTCCACGCCTTCATAGAGCCTCTGCGCCAGCGCCATGGTGCGCTTGGCCGTGTAGCGCAGGCGGTTGTAGGCGGCCTGCTGGAGCTTCGACGTGGTGAACGGGGGCGGTGCGAAGCGCCGGCGCTCCTTCTGCGTGACCGCGGCCACCTGCCAGCGCGCGCCTTCCACGGCGGCGACGATGCGTTGCGCCTCTTCGCCGTTCGAGACTTCAATATCCTCGCCCTTGAACTTGGAGAGCTTGGCTTCAAACGTGGGCGGCGCGCCGGCGTCCACCAGCGCGTGGATGGTCCAGTATTCCCTGGGCACGAACGCGCGTATTTCCTGCTCGCGCTCGACGATCAGGCGCAGCGCCACAGTCTGCACGCGGCCGGCGGAGAGGCCGCGGCGCACCTTGTCCCACAACAGCGGCGAAATCTTGTAGCCCACGATGCGGTCGAGCACGCGCCGGGCCTGCTGCGCGTCCACCAGGTTTTCGTTCACCTGCCCCGCGTGTTCAAAGGCGGCCTTCACGGCCTTCTGGGTGATCTCATTGAAGGTGACGCGGAAAATCTTGCGCGGGTCCGCGGCGCGCATCGGAGGGGCCTTGGACGCGGCTTTTTTCTTTACGACCTTGTCGCCGTTCTTGCCATCGCTCTTCGCGTCTTCTTCCGGCACGTCGTCTGCGCCAAAGCGCGCGGGCTTGGAGAGCACCATCTTCAGGTGCGCGGAGATGGCTTCTCCCTCACGGTCCGGGTCAGCGGCCAGGTAGATCGCCTCGGCGGTGCTCGCCGCCTTCCGCAGATCGTTGATCACTTTCAGTTTTCCGGGAATGATCTGCAGCGTGGGCTCGAAGATGGTGTCTTCGGTTACCGCAACCGGCTTCGGAACTTTTTTCGCGACCGCCTTGCTTCCAGCCTTCGCTTTCCTCTTTTTCTTTTTCTTTCCTTCTTCTCCGGGCAGAAGGATACCGATCTCTTTCCGCGGCAGGTCCATCACGTGACCGTAGGACGCCTTCACCACATAATCGCGTCCCAGGTATTTGTTGATGGTTTTCGCCTTGGCGGGCGATTCAACGATGACGAGCGTGCGTGCCATATCGGGCCTGAGCCCTAAAATGCCTCTCAGCGGTCAAGATGCTGCGAGCGAAGGAAAGGTTACCGGCGACCGCTTCCCCTGAACTTCCGGATTGATGTTAGTCACAGAAGGGCAAAGACTTACAAGAGGGATTTCACAAAGTGTTTCCCGGGCATCTGGCGAATGGCTCCGCGCATTTCGAGGCCGAACAGGGAGGCCAGGACCTCGCTTGAGGTGAGCCCGGAAAGCTCCACGAGTGCGTCCACGTGCCGGGGAGTGTCCACCGTGAGCAGGCCGTACAGCGTTTTCTCTTCCGGTGAAAATGTTCCCTCCAGCAGCGTGGCACGCTCCTCGGGTGCGACGCTCTCGGCGGGAAACAGTTCGGCGCGAATGTCCGTGGGCAGCTCCTCCACAACGTCTTCCCAGCCGGTGACGAGCTTCGCGCCCTGCTTGATCAGCTGATTCGGCCCGAAGCTTCCGTCGTTCGTCACGTTGCCGGGCACGCCGTACACCTCGCGTCCGAACTCCATGGCCAGCCGCGCCGTGATCAGCGAGCCGGAATACTGCGCGCCTTCCACCACCACCACGCCGAGCGCCATGCCGGCGATCACGCGGTTGCGGATGGGAAAATTCTGCGGGGCGGCGAAGCTGCCCAGCGGGAACTCGGAGACCAGGCACCCGTGCTGCGCGACTTCTTCATGGAGCTTGCGGTTTTCCTTCGGGTAGATCACGTCCACGCCCGTGCCCAGGATGCCTGCGGTGGCGCCGCGCCCGCTCTGCTTTAGGCCATCGAGCGCGCCGCGGTGCGCCGAGGCGTCAATGCCGCGCGCCATGCCGCTCACCACCACCAGTCCGCGCGCAGCCAGTTCGCGGCCCAGCTTTTCCGCA
Organism: Candidatus Acidiferrales bacterium; assembly: GCA_035314265.1. Classification (GTDB taxonomy): domain Bacteria; phylum Acidobacteriota; class Terriglobia; order Acidiferrales; family UBA7541; genus JOPF136. The sequence continues at coordinate 1,738 of DATFZR010000510.1, read as the reverse complement.
ACCTGCACGCCGTAGGGGGAGGGTTTGCGCGAGCCCACGATGGAGATCGAATGCCGGTCCAGCAGCTCCGGATTGCCGCGCACGTACAGAACCGGAGGAGGATCGTAGATCTCGCGCAGGCGGCGCGGATAGGCGGGATCGTCCCAGGTGATCAGTTTCACGCCCAGTTCGTGCACGCGCGCAAGCTCTTTTTCCGCGATGCGCAGCGGCTGCTGCGAGCGGATGGCCTGCGCCGTCTGCGCGGTGATGTGGCAGGCCTCGAGCGACGTGAGCGATGCGGCGAAGATTGCTTCCGGCGAGCCGAACTCGCGCAGAAGTTTCCCCGCCAGCCTCGCTCCCAGACCCGGCGTCAGCCCAAGCGCCAGCCAGCCCAGGTAAGAATCGGATGGCATGCCCCGCGCAGAATCTATGCAAGCTTTACTCGCGTGTCAAGGTACGGGAACGGGACCTCCCGCCTTTCTTACACTTCCAGGCCGATGGACCGCATCAGTTGCAGGGCATTGCTGGTTTTCGAGACGCCGGGAGTGAGGCGGTAGTCAAAGCGCAGCTCGCCATTTTCGAGGCGGTCCTCGAAATGGAAGTTCGCGGCATGCCATTCCGCGCCCTCCGCCATCAGCGTGAGTGCGAGGTCATGGGTGGTCACCAGCCCCACCGCGCCTTTCGCCACCAGGCTTTTCACCACGGCTTCCGCGCCGATGCGCTGGTCGTGCGAATTCGTGCCGCTGAGCAGCTCGTCCAGCAGGAACAAGACGGGCAGCCGCCCCCCGGTCAGTTCCGCGATTAATTTCAGGCGGCGGATCTCCGCATAGAAGCGCGAGACGCCCCCTTGCAGCGAATCGAGCACGCAGATGGACGCCGTAACCTGCAGGCGCGAGAGGCGCAGCCGGCGCGCCCGCACCGGCGCCCCGCACTGCGCCAGAACCGCGTTGATCCCGATGGCGCGAATCAGCGTGCTCTTTCCCGCCATGTTGGGTCCGCTGATGATGACGAGCGGCATTTCCGCGCCGATGGCCACGTCGTTCTGAATCGCCTGCCCCTCCGGGAGCAGCGGATGCGCCAGTCCTTCCGCTTGAAAAAGGGCGCGGCCGTCCGTGAATTCCGGAAACACGTCGGCAGGGTGCTCGTAGGCATAGCCTGCCAGCGCGGTGAGAGCCTCCATTTCGCCCACTGCATTCAGCCAATGGGGCACGGCGGGGCCGAATTTCTGTCGCCAGCTTTCAATCGCAAAGGCGGTCAGCGTGGTCCAATGGACAAACGGGTCCACGAAAGCCACGAAAGGATTTCGCCGCGATTGCAGGGATTCGATGAGGCCTCTTACCTTACCGATTGATTCTGAAGGAGACGTTCCTCCTTCCCGCATCGCGGACTGAAGCTGGAGGAGCTTCGCTGCCGAAAACCGCTCTCGTTCGAGACGCGCGAGCACGCCCGCAACCAGCTTCAAGTCCGGGGCAAATCTTTCGGAAGGAACGATCTTCCGCACGCGTTCCACGAGCCGGGAGCGAAAGACCAGGCTCAGAACGCTCGAGGCCGCCAGCAGCGGCCACAGCCCCCCAATCGCCCAGGCCGCCAGGCTGGCGATCCAAAGAGCCCTGAAGCCGATTGCCGCGATTCGCATGGGCTTCACGCTCAATACAGGCGGCGCTTCAGCCCACGCCGTCAGGGCTTCTGGCCGCACGCCGGATCGCCACTCCTCGCCGAAAATCGCCATTTCCTCGCGCAGGTCCAATTTCGACCGCAG
>DATFZR010000509.1:0-4861 GCA_035314265.1 Candidatus Acidiferrales bacterium | reverse complement strand
GGGGAACGTGTTGCGGCTGAGCCTGCTGCGCTCGCCGGAATGGCCGGACCCACATGCGGACGAGGGCGTGCACCAGTTCACGTATGCGCTGGTGCCGCACGCCGGCGGGTGGCGCGAAGCGGGCACCGTGCGCACAGGCTACGAATTGAACTCGCCGCTGCGCTTCGTTGCCGCGCAGGCACACTCGGGGGCTCTTCCCGTAGAGCAGTCCTTCGCCGGACTGGAGCCTGCGAACCTGCTGCTGACGGCGCTAAAGCAGGCGGAAGATGGCGGCGACCTGATCCTGCGCTTTTATGAAACGGCGGGGCGGAAGACGGATGCGCGGATTACGCTCCCGCCAGGCGTGGTGGAAGTGTGGGACGCGAATCTGATGGAGCAGGCCGGGGAAAAGCTGGCGTTCGACGGGAAGAGCGTGACCGTGCCGGTGGGCCCGTACGAAATCGCAACGTTACGGCTGCGGCTGCGGTCGCCGGCTTCGCCCTGAACGAAGGGAACTGTGGCAGAGTTTCGGTTGCGTGCGGAGGCGCTGGGGATTCTCATGCGTCGTCTACGGCTCGTCGCGCTGCTGGTTGTACTCCCCATCTTTGCCGCCGCAGCACAGGCTCGCCCGCCCGATCATGAGGCTGTGATCCTCTTTTGAGCGAGCTTCTATCGAGCTTCAGGTCTCGATGTACCAGGGAACGTTGATGAGGACGATCCGCGGACTGCCCTTGAGCAGCAGAAAGGCCTTCAACAGCTCGGCGCGCTGGTTGTGCAGCGGATAGTGGAACCAGTGCTTCTCCACCAACTCCGGCACGATCACGGCGATCTGCCGATCGGGATTATTCTTCTCCACGTCCAGGATGAACTCGAGAATGGGCCTGATCACCAGGCGGAAGGGCGACGGCAGCGTGACGAGCGCCGGCGGGATGCCGCCGGCATTCTTCACGGGTTGCTCAACCAGGGTGTTCCATTGCTTTTCCAGGGATTGGGTCTCGTCTTCCGTGTCCACGTGCACGGCATGGATCTCGGGCGACAGGGTGAGGGCAAACTGAAGGGCGCGGCGCGACGTCTTCGTCCATCCCTGGATGGGGAGGATGACGATGGGGGGAATCAGTTGCTCGATGGCGAGGGGAGCGGAACTCTCGGTCTCTTTGGCCACGCTGTCGTAATGTCTTCGCACCCACATCATCAGCGCCATCATCACGGCGATCAGCAGCGCGCTGACCCACGCTCCCTCGACGAATTTGGTGACCAGCACAACGAGCAGCGTGAGCGTGGTGACGAAGGCGCCCAGGCCGTTGACGGCCATGCTGTTTCCTGAGCCCTTTCCTCCCGTCCGCCACCAGTGGGCCACCATGCCGGCCTGCGAAAGCGAGAAGGCCAGGAAGGCTCCGATGGCATACAGAGGGATCAGATTGTCTGTGACGCCGCGAAACAAAATGAGGATGGCGGCGGTGAGAACGGCCAGCACAACGATGCCTTCTGTATAGACGAGGCGCCGGCCGCGCAGGCCGAACGAGTGGGGAAGAAATCCGTCGTGCGCTACGGCTTTGCACAATCGAGGGAAATCCGCGAACGCGGTGTTCGCGGAAAGGGAGAGGGTGAGGAGCACGGCCCCGATGGTCAGATAGTAGAACCAACCCCGGCCCACGACCGCCGCCACGAGCATGGAGAGCACGCTCTGGTATCCCGGCTGGCCGGGGTCCGTTGCCGCGATTCCATATGCGCGCACCAGATAGGCGATGCCAGCGAGCAGCACGATCAGCAGGCCGATGATTACGGTGAGCGTGCGCTGCGCGGTCTTCACGGTCGGCACGCGGAATGCCTTCACGCCGTTGCTCACGGCCTCCACGCCCGTCATGGCCGTGCAGCCATTGGAGAAGACCTGCAGCAGCATCCACAGGCTGGCCGCGGCCATTACAGGCGCCGCCGGCGTGGGGGGCAGGGCTACGGGCGTGGGGTGTCCGCCGGAGCCGGCGACGCGCACCAGGCCCAGCACGATCACAAACAGAAGGGTGCCGAGAAAAAGATACGTGGGAAGCATGAAGATCGCGCCGGCCTCCTTTACCCCGCGCAGGTTCACGAGCGTGATCACGACGAGGATAACCAGGCAGAGAGGCAGCGTGAACCGCTGCAGGGAAGGCACCGCGGAGCCGAGCGCGCCAACTCCCGCGGAGATGCCCACGGCGGCGGTGAGGACGTAGTCAATCATCAAGGCTGCGGCAGCCAGCAGGCCCGCGTTCTCGCCCAGGTTCTCCGAAGCGACCGTGTAGGACCCGCCGCCGCCCGGGTAGGCCGAGATCGTTTGGCGGTATGAGAAGTAAACGATGGCCAGCAGCAGGATGATGCTGCCGCTTACGGGGACGATATAGGCCACTCCCATGGCGCCCAGCGGGATCAGCAGCGTGAGCGCGGCCTCCGGACCGTACGCGGCGGAGCTGAGCGCGTCGAGCCCGAAAATTGGAATCCCCGCGGAGACTCCAACCTGTTCGGCGCGCTCGTCCGATGTGGCCAGGGCTTTGCCGAGTAGAACGTCCAGGACAGACATGATTCCACCTCAATGAATAGAACGATGATTCGAGCGCGCCTAGGGTAAGGCCAACCAGGCGCAATTGGAACTGCCTGAAAAATGAACGTAGGATGAACGGCCGCGGAAGCGCGGATGCGCGGGGTGAGGGACGGCGCAGATTATTCGAGCGACTTATGGAACCGCAGAATGCTGACGCCCAGCAGCACGACGGCGAAGACGGTCATCGCCGCGATCTGCGGCCACAGGACGTCGAACCCCACGCCCTTCAGGTAGACGCTGCGCAGCACGATCATGTAATACCGCAAGGGATCCAGATAGGTGAGCTTTTGAAAAAACGGCGGCATGCTGCTGATGGGCGTGCCGAAGCCGGAGAGGGTGGTGGCCGGCATGATGAAAAAGAAGGCGGTGACCATGGCCTGCTGCTGCGTGGAAGATATCGTGGAAATGAAGAGTCCCACGCCAAGCGAAGAGAGCAGAAAGATCATGGTGCTGCCGGCCAGCAGCAGCACGCTGCCGCGAAACGGCACTCCAAACCAGAACGTTCCCACCAGCGAAACGAGCGTCGCGTCGAACACGCCGATCAGGAAAAACGGCAGCGTCTTGCCCAGGATAAATTCCCAGCGCCGGATCGGTGTAACCATAATCTGCTCGAGCGTGCCGATCTCGCGTTCCCGCACCACGGCGAACGCGGTGAGATTCAGCACGAGCACCAGCATCAGGTTGCCGATCACGCCGGGCACAAAAAACCAGCGGCTCTCGAATCCTTCGTTGAACCACGGCCGCTCGACCAGCTCCACCTGCGGCACGACGGCCATGAGCTGGGGGCTGGCGCGGCCCAGGCTGTCCTGGCGGTAGTCCTGGCCGAATTTCGCGCCGATCTGCGTGACGTATCCCATGCCCACGAGGGCGGTATTCGAATTCGTGCTGTCCACGATCACCTGCACCTGCGCACCCTTGCCTCCGCGAAGGTCCTGTGCGAACCCGGAATCGATCTGCACGCCCAGCAGAAAGTCGCCGCGGTCGATGCCATCGCGCAATTCCTCCTGCCGCTGCGCATAGTGCGTGAGCTCGAAGTACCGGCTGGCGGAGAGGCGGGAAACGAAATCGCGGCTCTCCTGTGAGTTGTCGCGGTCCAGAACGGCAAACTGCACGTGTTTTACCTCCAGCGTGGCCGCGTATCCGAAGACGAGCATCTGGATGACCGGCGGGCCGAAAAGCAGGAAGCGCGTGCGCGGGTCGCGCAGCGTCTGGAGAAACTCCTTCTTCAGCATTTGCCGGATGCGTCCGAGGGCCTGGAGGAATTTCATTCCAGCCTCTTGTGGAACGACCGTGTGGCCATGGCCACCAGCACGACCGCATAGATACCCAGCGCTGCGAGCTGGGAAGCGAACATGGATACGGGCGTGCCTTTCAGGAATACGTTGCGAAGGATGGTCACGTAGTAGCGCGCCGGCAGCGCGCGCGTGATTCCCTGCACGATCACGGGCATCTGGTCGATGGGAAACAAAAACCCGGAAAGCAGAAACGTGGGCAGGAACGTGGCCACCAGCGCCATCTGGCTGGCGGCGAGCTGGGATTTGGCCGTCACCGACATCCAATACCCGAGCGACAGCACGACCACCAGGAAAAGCGCGGAGCTGCCGAAAAGAATCGTCCAGCTCCCTCGAAACGGCACGCGGAACCACCACACGCTGATCACCGCGCACACGGCGGTATCCGCCATGCCGATCACAAAGTAGGGGATGAGCTTGCCAATCTGGATTTCCAGGGCGCCGACGGGTGTGGAGATGAGCTGCTCCATCGTGCCGCGCTCCCATTCGCGCGCAATCGTGAGGGAAGTGAGGAACGCGCCCACCACGGCCATCACCAACGCCACCACGCCGGGCACGATGTCGGCCATGCTCTCGAGGTCTTCGTTGAACCACGTGCGCGGGCGGACGTCCACGGGCGAACCGGGAGGCGCGAGGCCGCGGCGTTCGGCCCAGTCCAACTGTATGCGGCCGGAGTAGGCCGCCACGATGCCCTGCGCGTAGCCCAGGCCGATATTTGCGGAGTTGCTGTCGCTCGCGTCCAGGATCGCCTGCACGGAAGTGCCGCCGGCCTCGCGCAGATTCTGCGAGAAATCGTGCGGGATGATGATGGCCATGGCGCAGTCGCCCCGATCGATCTGCTTGACCACGTCTTCGTAGCTGCTGGCCAGATGCACGATGTCGAAATAGTCGGTGGCCTGAAAAGCCTTCAGCAGGTTCTGGCTGTCTTGCGTGCCGTCGCGGTCGTAGACGCACAGAGGCACGTGCTTCACATCCAGGTTCACGGCGTAGCCATAGATAAACAGCAGCACGAGCGGGA
>DATFZR010000508.1:0-4385 GCA_035314265.1 Candidatus Acidiferrales bacterium | reverse complement strand
CTTCATGCGTGAACTTTGCGAGGTCGCTCTGCCTGTTCCGTTGCGTACGGCGTTTACGTATGCGGCGCCGGAATCGCTGGCGTTTCCACCGTTGTGTGGCGCGCGAGTTGTGGTGCCGTTCCGGAAGCGGGCGATGGTGGGGGTGGTGCTTGCGCGCACGTCCGATGGCGCGTCCCGCGATGGAATACGCGAAATTGTCGAGGTGCTCGACCAGGAGCCGGCGCTCTCCCCCGCGCTGATTGCGCTGGGGCGCTGGGTGGCCAATTACTACCTGGCGCCGGTGGGCGAGGTGTTTCGCGCCATGCTGCCGCCGGTGGTGGAGGTGCGCGCCGTCCGCGAGGTCTCGCGCACGGCGGCCGGCGTAGAGTATCTGCGCGAACTGGAGGGGCTCGAGGAACGCACGGGTGACGAGCGTGCGGAGGCGGCGGTGCTGCGGGAGTTTGGCGAGGGTGAGGGAGCAGGCGCGCTGCGGGCAGCGCGGCTGCGGCGGCTCGATGGTGGCGAGGCCGCGATGTCGCGGCTCTTGCGGCGGGGAGCGCTCGAGGCGCGCGAGGCCGCGCGTCCTGCGCGGCGGCGTGGAGGGATGGAGTTTGCCGTGGAGGCGCCGGGGGAGCGGGCAGCCGGCACGGCGCGGCACACGCTGAATGCCGAGCAGACGCGCGCTCTTGATGCGGTGCGCGCGGACCTGGCCGCAGCCGAGTTCCGCGTGAACCTGCTGCACGGCGTGACGGGCAGCGGGAAGACTGAGGTGTACCTGGGCGCGATCGAGGCGGCGCTGGCTGCGGGGCGCACGGCGCTGGTGCTGGTGCCGGAAATCGCGCTGACGATGGCGTTGAGCAGGCTGCTCGATACACGGCTGGGCCGTGAGGCGGGCGTGACCGTGCTGCACAGCGCGCTGCCGGACGCGGAGCGTTCGGCGGCCTGGTGGGCCGTGCGGCGCGGAGCGGCGCGCGTGGTGGTGGGCACGCGGTCCGCTGTGTTTGCGCCGCTCCAGCGGCTGGGCCTGATCGTGGTGGATGAAGAGCAGGAGGCCGCTTACAAACAGGAGGAGACGCCGAAGTACAACGGGCGCGACGCGGCGCTGGTACGGGCGAAACTCGAAGGGGCGGTGGGCGTGCTCGGGTCGGCCACGCCGTCGCTTGAGAGCTACCAGAACGCGCGGCGCGGAAAATATCGCCTGCTCGAACTGCCGACGCGCGTGGAGGACCGTCCCATGGCGCGGGTGGAGCTGGTGGACCTGCGGGAAGACTTCCAACGCACGCACAAAACGCGGGCGCTCGGCGAGCGCCTGCGCGGGGCCATCGCGGAGCGGCTCGAGGCGGGCACGCAGTCGCTCATCCTGATCAACCGCCGCGGCTATTCGTGGTTCATGCTCTGCCGGGGATGCGGCGCCTCCGTGCAGTGCCGCGATTGCAGCATTGCACTCACCTATCACAAACGGCGGGGGGCCTTGCTGTGCCACTACTGCGGTTTTTCGCGCGCGGTTCCCGTGCTTTGCCCGAAATGCTCGGGGAAATTCCTGTATTACGTGGGCGAAGGCGCGGAACAGGTGGAGGAGCAGCTACGCGCGGAATTTCCGCGGGCGCGCATTGGGCGGCTGGACCGCGACTCCGTGCGGACGCCGCAGGCCTACCGGAAAATCCTGCAGGCGTTTGCCACGGGGGAGCTGGATTTGCTGGTGGGCACGCAGATGCTGGCGAAAGGGCACGACTTCCACCGGGTGACGCTGGTGGGCGTCGTGTCGGCAGACCTGGCGCTGGGACTGCCGGATTTCCGCGCGGCGGAGCGCACCTTCCAGTTGCTGACGCAAGTGGCGGGGCGCGCGGGACGCGGAGAGCTGCCCGGCGAGGTGCTGATCCAGACGCATTATCCGGAGCACTACTCGATCCAGTTCGGCGCGCGGCAGGATTACCATGCGTTCTTTGAGCGGGAGGCGCAATTCCGGCGGGCGATGCACTACCCGCCGTTTGCCGCGCTGGCCAACGTGATCGTGCGCGCCGCCAAACTGGAGGATGCGGCGCGATGGGCGCGGCAGCTTGCGGGGATTCTGGCGCCGGAGGAAGAGCGCGGGCTGAAAGTGCTGGGGCCCGCGGCGGCGCCGCTGGCGCGGCTGCGGGGGGAGCACCGGCTGCAGTTCCTGATTAAATCGCCGCGGAGGTCGCTGCTGACGGCGGCGCTGACGCGGGCGCTCGATGCGTGCGGTGAGAAGGAGATTCCGGATGGGGCGGTGCTGGTGGATGTGGATCCGATGGGGTTGATGTGAAACCTGGGCCGGCGCTGGCGGATCAGGCGTCTTGACGCTGCTTAGGAATGGCGGGGCGAGCCGCCGCACTCCAAATGATTACTGCAGGGCTGCGGCGCTTTTTGCTATGGGGGCGGGCATGAAGCAAAGCACAAAGATCAGCAGCGCTACCAGCGCCCAGATGCGGCGCTTCCCGTCTATGGGCTCCCAGCGATCCAGCAGAACCGGATGACGGAAGCCGAACAGGAGCGCCAGCGCCGCCCAGACGTACCAGCCACCCCAGAAGTAAAAGGCCATGGGCAGCAGCAGCAGGACGGCCAGGAACGAGATGCGGCGGTGGTGTTCACTCGATAGGGAAAACAGGATGTGGCCGCCATCGAGCTGGCCGATGGGCAGCAGGTTCAGTCCGGTGCAGAGCAATCCCACCCAGGCGGCGCGGCCGATGGGATCGAGCAGCACGGCGCCGGGATCGACGCCCGGGCGCAGGACGTGCGTCAGGCCCTTCATCAGCAGCGGCATGCCAAAACTGTAATACGCGTCGGCATTGGCTCCCGGCACCACCTTCGAGTAGAGGATGGCGAGCACCAGTGCGGGCAGCGCAAAGACGAAACCCACCACAGGCCCGGAGATTCCCACGTCGAACAGCGCCTTGCGATTCAGGATGGGCGAGCGGATGCGGATGAACGCGCCCATGGTGCCGAAAATCGTGGGGAACGGAATGAAGTAGGGATAGCTGGCCGCGATGCCGTAGTAGCGGCAGGCGAAGAAGTGGCCGAGTTCGTGCGCCAGCAGGATGCCCATCAGCGTAAAGGAGAAGGGAATGCCGCTGAGCAGCACGTGCAGCGCGGAGAAGCTGCGCCAGGGAGCGAAATCGTCGGTGAAGGGCGCGACGCCCTGCGCGTAGTCCTGCGCGAATTGCGCGCCCACGGCGAGGGTGGAGACGACCGTCAGCAGGAAGAGCGCGACGGCGATGAACAGGGAGAGGCGGCTTCGCGGCGTGGCCCGGCCGTAGCCTTCCATCCAGGGAGGAAGGAAGAGGATCTCCCGCATCGCGGGATCCATCGTGCTAATCCTGTCTCCGTTTCCTTCGCTCATGGATTTTTGCGGAGGGCCGCCGTAGGGGGCTTGAAAGGCTCAGGCCCCTGAAGGTTGGATGCTTCTCAATGCAGTCAGATTACCGCCGGTCAGATACTCCGCAATTCCTTTCCGGGCTTGAAGCGCACGGCTCGGCCGGGCGGGATGCTGACCTCTTCTCCGGTGCGCGGGTTGCGGCCGATGCCCGTCTTGCGGGGCCTGACGCTGAACACGCCGAAGCGGCGCAGCTCGATGCGACGGCCATCGGCGAGCGCCCTCTTGAGCATGTCGAAGACGGTTTCGACGGCCTGCTCGGCCTTTGCGCGGCTCACACTTGTGCGGCCGACGATCAGATTCACGAAGTCTAGCTTGATCACCTACGCCTCCCGCGCAATTCGCAAGACTATGCTAGGGAGGGACTTGCGGGTTGTCAAGGAGACCTGTGGCGCGGGCTTCAGCCTGCGCTTCCTGGGCAGAAAGCATCAGGTCTGCCGTTGTCCGGCAAACGGCGCCGGACAACGGCGGGCCCGCGCTACATTCCAGAAGGAAGGTCCAGCAGGATTAGCTCCGCGTCTTTCCCTCCTTCGATGGCCAGTTCTTTTTCGCCGGCGATGCGGGCCTGGTCGCCTGCGGCGAGTTTCTTTCCGCCGACGGCGGCTTCGCCGGAGATCAGGAACAAGTACGCCTTGCGTCCGGGACGCAGGGCGTGCGCGGTTTTTTCGCCGGGCGCGAGCCGGGCGATGAAGATTTGCGCGTCCTGGTCAATGGAAAGCGTTCCGGCGATGGCGCCATCGGAGACGACGGGGAGCAGGCGTCCGCTGCGCTCGCTGGGCGGAAACTCGCGCTGTTCCCAGCGCGGCTCGAGGCCGTGGTGGCGCGGGAAGATCCACAGTTGAAGCAGGTGCAGCGGATCGGTTTTTGACGCGTTGTGCTCGGAGTGGCGGATGCCGCGCCCGGCGGACATTACCTGGACTTCTCCCGGGCGGATGACGCCGCGGTGTCCCAGGCTATCGCGATGCTCGAGGCTGCCGGAGAGGACGTAGGTGACGATCTCCATGTCGCGATGGGG
>DATFZR010000507.1:0-7932 GCA_035314265.1 Candidatus Acidiferrales bacterium | reverse complement strand
GCAGGGCTGCCTTGGGCGGCGTGGAGATCGGAGAGGAACAGGCGGCGCGCGGCGTTTTCGGGCGTTAGCTGGACGGACTGTTCGGCGTAGGCGGTGGCTCGGGTCAGGTCGCCCAGGGCTCTCCAGGCGCGGGCGCGGTCTTCGGCCAGGTGGGCGTGGAATTCTATGCCCAGCGCGGCGGCGCCTTTTTCGAAGGGGCTGCGGCGCTCGGCGCGGTCGAAGGTGGCGAGCGCCAGTTGGGGCTGGTTCATGGCCAGTTGAATCTGGCCCAGCACGCGGTAGCGATCGTAGTCGCGCAGGGAGAGTTCGGCGGAGTGCTCCACGGCATCGGCGGCCTGGGGGTAACGGCGCTCAGCGCCGTAGAGCCGGCCGAGGGCGTACCAGGCTGCGTCTGTGGGCGCGATTTCGAGCGAGGTGCGGTATTCCTGCTCGGCTTCGCCGGTCTGACCCGTGGCTTCGAGCAGTTCGCCGCGAATGAGGTGGAGGTTCGGGTCGCCGGGGAAAAGCTGGCCGGCGCGGTCGAGCGCGGCAGCGGCTTCCGCGTCGCGCGAGAGGACGTAGAAGACGGAGCCGGCGTTGGCGTAGAACTCGAAGTTGTCTGCGCGGCCTGCCGAGGAATCCGGCGACGACATCGGGGGAACGATCGGCGCGGTGCGGCAGTCGAGCGCGAGACGCTTGAGCCACGGCTCGTTTTCCGGGCGGACGCGCAGGAAGATTACGGAAACCTCGTCGAGGTAGACGGGCTTCCAGGATTGGCTCGAGCAGAAGGCCAGGAGCGGGGCGTGTTCGAGCTGGCCGTAACGCGAGAGCGAGAAGATGGCGAGATTGATGTTGCGCGCGTTGGCTTCGGCGGTCCAATCGGGCGAGTCGGGCGGCGACGCCATCAGGTGATTTTTGTGCAGCAGGAAATCGGCGCCGAAGGGAATGTAGCGGCTGTCCACGTAGCCGGGATATTCGGGCCCGATGCGCCAGGCCAGGTAGCCGCCTAAATCGAAATCGTTGAAGACGTTTCCGGGGAGCTTTTCGCGGCGCAGGAATTCCGCGGCGCGCTCGGGGTACCACCAGGAGGGGCCAGGGCCGAAGAGCGAGACCTGTCCCTGGATGATGTAGTGGCGGTTGGTGACGAGATCGAAGCTGCGGATGCCTACCAGCAGCGCAGCGACCACGACGACTGCGGGGAGGAGATCTGAGCGCGCGGCGATGCGTTGGTACGCGCGCCGCCAAGGTGCGAAGGGCCCCTTGGAGGGCTGCGATTCTTGGGCGGCGGCGATTCGGCTGGGGAGAGCGCCTGCGATGGTCACCACGAGAATCGCGAACAGCGCCTGGAAGCGGATGTGGGCGCATGCCAGGTAGGCTCCGCCGGCGAGCAGGAGGGCGGGGCCCAGGCGTTTGCGCCAGATGGTGGCGGCAGCGGCGGCTGCGGCGATCAGCAGGAGCCACCAATCGCCGCTCGCGGGATCGCGCGGGCTCAGAAATTGCGCGAGCGCTGCGGAGTTCAGGCGCACGCTCGACCATTCGCCGATGAAGGCGTTGTGGAGCTGGCCGGCCTGGTTCTGGCGGATGAGCGCGTCGTAGATGCGATAGCCCCAGGGATTTACGAGCGTGGCGAGCGCGGTGAGCGCGCACCAGGGCGCGGCTTGGCGCACGCGGACGAGCGCGGCGCTGCGTTGCGCGGCAAAGGGCAGCTCGAGAAATTCGAGCAAAACGTAGCCGGCCACGAGCGCAAGGCCCGCGGCGAAGCCGGTGTGGAGATTTACCCAGAGCAGCATGAGAACGGGCAGGAGCCAGAGCCGGGCGCGTTCGCCGCGATAGTGGCGCCACAGCAGGCCGAAGGAGGCCGCGAAGAGGACGGTGGTGAAGAGTTCGGAGCGCGGCTCGGTGCGGTAATCAATGGCCGGGACGGCGAGGATGGCGAAGAGCGCGGTGAGCCGGCCGCCGGGCAAGACGAGCAGGGCGACCACGGCAATGCAGGCCAGCGCGTTGAGCCAGGAGAGAGCGGTCCAGCCGCCGAGCGCGGCGACGATATAGAGGATAACGCCGGAGAAAGGAGGGTAGATCCACTCGCTGCCGCGGGCGGTGTAAGAGAGGACGTCGGCGGAGGGGATGGAATGGTGCTGGACGATGTAGCGGCCGGTGGCTAGCTGCCAGCCGAGGTCGAAGTCGGCGACGGTTTTCAGTCCGGCCAGGAGGGCGTAGAGGAGGGCGAGGCCGATGAGCGCTGCGCGGATGGGGTCGCGGCGCAGAGGGGGGAAGCTTTCCATGCGGATTTCATTGTGAGGGCAACAGGAGAGCGGAAATGACAGGAGTTACGCGGAGGACGCGGAGGAGTCACGGAGGGCGCGGAGGGGGAAGAGATGCGGAGTCGTGCTGGTTGACTGTCGGAAAGACGCTCCACGTAGAGGTGCCTGTGCCACTTAGGGTTGGACGTTGGTGATGGCTTCGGCGCCGGGCTTTGGGAAATGCTTTTCGTACCAGGCGATGCTGCGATCGATGGAGTCGATTACGTGCTTGGTTTCCTGCAGGCCGTGGCCTTCGCGCGGGTAGCGGACGAAAACGGTTTCTACGCCGACGTCTTTGAGGGCGATGAAGTATTGCTCGGCTTCGGCGATGGGGACGTCGTTATCGTTTTCTCCGTGCAGGATCAACGTGGGCGTGTGCACCGCGGCGATGTACTTCAGGGCGGAGCGCTGCCAGGCCAGGTCCATTAGATTGCCCTGGTGGAGGAATTGGCCGAACTCCATTTCTTCGTACTGGTTGTAGTAGGTCATGTAGTTGTAGCTGATGAGGTTGGAGATTCCCGCGAGCGGGATGGCGGCTTTGAATTCGTTGGTCTGTGTGATCAGCCAGTCGGTGAGCTGGCCGCCGTAGCTGGTGCCTTCAATGCCCATGCGTTCGCGGTCGATCCACAGGTAGCGGCGGACGGCGGCGCTCACACCGTAGAGCACATCTTGTCCTTCGTTCCCGTTCTGGTCGCCGAACACAGCGTCAGCGAATTTCTGCCCGTAACCTGTCGAGCCGCGAAAGTTGACGTTCAGGACGGCCCAGCCGCGCGACGCGTACACCTGATTCTTGAAGTTGAAGGCGGGGCCGTTCTGGCCGTGCGGGCCGCCGTGAATGTTGACGATCAGCGGGTGACGCGAGGTCGCCGTGAGGCCGTCGGTCTTGAGGCCGGCGGGTTTGGTGAGGAAGGCTTCCACTTCGAATTTGTTGTCGTTGCTCACGAAAGTGAACGAAGTGACTTCGCCGAGCTGCTTGCCGGCGAGGATTTCGGCGTTCAGGTCTGTGAGCTTGCGCGGCGCGGCCGCGCCGCTGCGGATGTAGAGCTGCGGAAAGTCGCTGGGCGTGGAGAAGCCGTAGGCGACGGCGCCGTCTTTGCCCACGGACCAGCCGCTGAACGAGCCGGGGTCGTTGATTATGGTTTCGGCCGGGCCTCCGGCGACGGGTATGCGCGCCAGATGGACGCTGCCGCGCTGCTGGTAGGTGAAGTAGACGGCTGTACCGTCGGGAGCCCAGCGCGGGTGGCTCTGCCGGTTGTCGATGGCGGCGCCGATCTCGCGGCGGTCGGTGCCGTCGGCGTTCATCACCCACACGTGCGTGTCTTCCATGGTGGTTTCGCGGTCGGTGATGCCGCGGCGCGTGGCGGCGTAAGCGATGTGTCTTCCGTCGGGCGACCAGCGCGGCGCGTATTCCGTGCTCTCGGTGGCGGTGAGGCGGCGGATGGCGCCCGTGGAGACGTTCAGCGCGAAGACGTCGTATTGGAAGAATTCGTCGGAGTTGGGTTCGCGATTCGAGCAGAAGAGGATTTCCGTGCCGTCGGGCGACCAGTCAATGGAGTGCTCGTCGTCGTTGCCCTGGGTGAGCTGGCGGACCTGGCGCGTGGCCACGTCTACGGCGAAGATGTGCAGGCGGCGATTGTCGTTGAAGCGGGTGCGGCCTTCTCCCGCAGTGGGCTTATATAGGTAGCGCGTGATGACGATGGGATCGCCGGTGGCTTCAGCCGTTTCCGGGCCGGGCGCGGCGGAGATGAAGGCGATGCGCTTTGAATCGGGCGACCATGTGAGGTCGTCGCCCTGGCCGGGAAGCGGGGAGTTGGAGCCGGTGACTTTGGCGAGGAACGTGGCGCCCGAGCCGTCGGCCGCAACGACGTGCAATCCTGAGTCATCCCCTTCGCCGCCGAAATAGGCCAGCCATTTGCCGTCGGGCGACCATTTGGGGCCGCCGGTGGATTCCTTCTCGCCGTCCAGGCGGGTGGATTTGCCGGTAGCCAGATCGAAAAACCAGATTTGAGAGTAGGGGCGGCCGGGACGGTCGCGCATCGCCACTGTGTAGGCGATGCGATGGCCGTCGGGAGAGAGTTCCGCGGAGCCGACCGAGCGGAAGCGGGAGATGTCCGCGGACTGGAGGCCCTGGGCGCGGGCCGGCGGAGCTGCCGCGGCTGCGAGCAAAATACAAGGCGCGAGGAGCGCCAATAGAGGATTGCGAAACGCCCGTACTTGTAATAATTGACGCGAGTGCATGGGTACCTTTCTATTGGCAACGGGCGATTGGTTTGCGCGGGGAATGCTAGGCCGGGAGCGGGCGCGGGTCAATATAAGGATGCGCCGTAAGGATGGCCCGAAAAGATGCCCCGGAGTGATGTTCCGGCGAACTAACCAGCGGCGGCGTCCAGCCCCGCGTCATAGCCAGGGATCGCGTAAACCCGAACTCCTTCGCGGTTCCATGCGGCCAGCAGAACGTGCCCGTGCGGCGTATGGTCTACTGTGGCCCAGTTGAGTCCGCTCAATTCCTTCGAGCCCGCTCGCCCGTTCATCAGGAAGGCGCGGTCTGCAAGGCGCAGCATGTACCCTCCGGAAATCGAGACAAGTTCCAAGGGCCCGGTGGTCCGCAGATAGGCGGGCAAGCGAAGATCGCGCTGCACGGGCCACTGGGTGGTCAGCCAGGAGATGCCGCCACACAGGACTGCGAAAGCCACTCCGGCTCCGGAAAATATCGCCAGCAACGTGCGCCCCTCGGCGCGGTCTGCGTCGCCCCAATACGTAGCCACTCCAAGCGCAAGGAAGAAGAGGAGGCCGCCGGCCACCACGTACAACAGGAGCCGCCGCGAGCGCGCGGATTGCCGGGCGATGGCCGCTGCCGCCTCGGGCGTCATCGGGATTTCCACTGTGGGTACCGCGGTCGCGCGTGCGCTGTCCGGGGTTCCTGATGTCGCGCCCGGCCCCGCCTGCGCCCCGCGCCCAGGCGTGGCGGGCGGCGCTGCCCGGCCTCCCGGCGCAGTGATTCCGCTTCCGTAAGTCCGCAGCCTCCAGCCGATGCTGACGAGGAAAAGGGCGATGACGAATGGAGCGATGCCCACTTGGCCGCCACCGAGTTCGGCCATGGCGAACAGGATGGCGAGGAGGATGCCTACGGCCAGCAGCACATAGCCGAAGATCCGCACGGTGCGCGCCTCCCAACGGGCAAAGGTCTCTCGAAGGACGCCGTTCAGGGTGGAACGGCGGGGATGGTAACACAATGGCTGCGGGGCCGCGTTCGGGAGGGGAGCGGGGAGCAGCGCAGGCGTTCGATGGGCGGCCGGGGACGGCCGAGTTGCGGTGTGCGATTCGCCAGGCGCACAGCCCCTTCGGCGAAATGCCTCAGGGCGCGCCGAAGCCGGCGCCACTTAGCGTCTTGCAATTGTGCTTCGCCTTAGTATGATATGGCGTTCGTTCGGATGTTTCCGGCGTAGCAGTGTGAAATTTGCGGCGCGAGCCGGGAGATTTGATCCGGCGGGGCCCAATGGGGGGCGGATGGCAGCACGGCGTGGGCAGCGCGGTTCCTCAACAGTGGCGGCATCTCTGGCAATCTTCCTGATCCTCTTCGTCGGTATCACCCTCTATTACTTCTTCGCGAAAAAGTGGTGGTATCCGCCGGCCATCAACGACTTCGGGCGCGAGATTGACGCGCAGTTCGCACGCACCTTCATTATTACCGGCATCGTGTTTGTGGCCTCGCAACTGGGGCTGGCGTGGGTGGTGTGGCGCTACCGGTCAAACGGCGGGCGGGCGCAGCACTTTGAGGGGAACAACACGTTCGAGGGATTGTGGACGGTTGCCACCATCGTGCTGTTCGTGGGGCTGGGGGTTTTCGGGCGCACGGCGTGGGCGCAGCTCCACTTCAACTCGGATCAACCGGGCGCGATGGAAATCGAAGTGACCGGGAAGCAGTTCAACTGGTTTTTCCGGTATCCCGGGGCGGACGGCAAGTTCGGCCGCCTGGAGCCGAAGCTGGTGACGGAATCGAACCCGGTGGGACTGGACGACAAAGACCCTGCCGGGCAGGACGACGTGGTGACCGCGACGCTGGGCGTGCCGGTGGGGCGCGAGATCAAACTGCTGGAGCGCTCGCTGGACGTGACCCACGGATTCTTTGTGCGCGAGCTGCGGCTGAAGCAGGATGCGCTGCCGGGGATGGTGATCCCGGTGCACTTCCACGTGGATACGGACAAAGTGGGCGAGTACGAAATCTCGTGCACGCAGCTTTGCGGGTCGAACCATCACCGCATGCGGGCGACGCTGAAGGTGATGACGCAGGCGGATTTTGACAAGTGGCTGGCGAACGAGAAGGCGAACCAGTGAGGCAGTGGCTGGCGGCCAGTGGCGAGTGGCCGGCCGGGAAAAGCAGGGCACGGATGGAAGCGGGAATGGACGACGGATTGACGGGAGGGAATTGATGGCCGCACACGCTGCCGCGGGTCACGTACACGCGCCGCCGCAGGGATTCCTCTGGAAGTACATCTTCAGCAAAGACCACAAGGTGATCGGAATCCAGTACTACATCCTCGCGGTGGTGGCGGTGTTCACGGGGATGGCGCTTTCGGTGCTGATGCGGATTCACCTGGTGTGGCCGGCGCTGAAGATTCCGGGGATTGAGGGCGACTTCACCCCGGAGCGCTACCTGGCGCTGATGACCATGCACGGCACGATCATGGTGTTCATGGTGCTGACCACGGCTCCGCAGTCGGGCTTTGGCAACTACTTCATGCCCATCCAGATCGGCACGGCAGACATGGCGTTCCCCACGCTGAATATGATGTCGTTCTGGACCACGTTCATTTCGTTCTGCTGCCTGATCGCGGCGTTTTTTGTGGAAGGCGGCGCGCCGATCAGCGGGTGGACGGCGTATTCGCCGCTTTCGACGCTGGGGTCCATCGCGGGGCCCGGCCTGGGCATGGGCCAGAACATGTGGATCCTCTCCATCGCGTTTTTCTGCGCGGCGTCGCTGATGGGGGCGATCAACTTCATCACCACGATCATTGACCTGCGCGCTCCCGGCATGACCATGATGCGCATGCCGCTCACCTGCTGGGCGTGGTTCATCACGGCGATCCTGAGCCTGCTGGCGTTCGGCGTGCTGCTGGCCGCGGGAATCCTGATGCTGCTCGACCGCACGGCGGGGACGAGCTTCTTTATCCCCGGGGGGCTGGTGGTAAGCGGAATTCCGCAGACGGGCCACAGCGGCGGCTCGCCGCTGCTCTACCAGCACCTGTTCTGGTTCTTCGGGCACCCGGAGGTGTACATCGCGATCGTGCCGGGTATGGGCGTGGCCTCGCACGTGCTGTCCACGTTTGCGCGCAAGCCGGTATTTGGCTATCGCGCGATGGTTTACGCGATGTCGGCCATCGGCATTTTCGGCTTCATGGTTTGGGGCCATCACATGTTCCTGAGCGGGATGAGCCCGTACACGGGCTTCGCATTCTCGCTGATGACCATGGCGATCGGCGTGCCTTCGGCGATCAAAACGTTCAACTGGCTGGGAACGCTGTGGGGCGGGCAGATCCGCTTTACTTCCGCGATGCTCTACGCCATCGGATTTGTGACGCTGTTCGTCTCCGGCGGGCTCTCCGGATTGTTCCTGGCGCAGCCTTCGATCGATCTGTACCTGCACAATACGTAC
>DATFZR010000506.1:0-6456 GCA_035314265.1 Candidatus Acidiferrales bacterium | reverse complement strand
ATGGTCTCGAACACGGTCCGCAGCGTCACAGGATTGCCCGTTCCAATGTTCACCGGCCCTTGCACGCTGCTTTCGAGCAGCGCGACGAGGCCGCCCGCAATGTCTTCCACATGCGAGACGTCCAGCACCTGCGCACCCTCGGAACATTCCGCCGGCTCGCCCTTCATCAGAGACTTCACCACGTGGGCCACCGGCCGCGCGGCATTCTCCCGGGGTCCATACATGAAGAACACCCGCCCCCACGCCGCGCTCAACCCCGCCTGCCGCGCGGCCTCCTGCCCCGCTTTCTCAAAGGCAAGTTTGGACTGCCCATACAAAGTTTGAGGGAGCAGGAGGGTCGTGGTTTCCGCGCATTCGCCGGCGGTCATGTCGTACTCCGCGCAACTGCACGCTGCGACCGTGCGCTTTCCTCCGCCCTCGGCGAATGCGCGCAGCAAGTCGAGGCTTACGCGCACCCATTCCACGTTCTCGGCGGCCTCCCAGAAACTGCCCGTCACGGCGTACCAGGCGAGGTGCAACAGACGCTCCGGCCGCACTCGCCCGATGATTTGCGCGGCGCAACCCGGGTCGAGCAGGTTCAACTGGTGCCAGATCACCTCCGGGGACACGCCTTCAGGGGCAGCTTGGCGAGAAACCGCGTGCACTTCATATCCTTTGGACAGCAGCATCCACAGGCAATTCCAGCCGATGAACCCGCTGGCCCCGGTTACCAGCACCCTGGACTTCATTCGATTACTTCCGCCGTGGGGATTGGAATCACGAAACGTCCGCCCCATTCGCGAATGTATGCCAATTGGCTGACGATTTCGTCCCGCAGGTTCCACGGCAGGATCAACACGTAGTCCGGCCGGGTCTTCCGAATCATGCCGGGTTCGTGGATGGGGATGTGCGTTCCCGGAAGGTAGCGGCCCTGCTTGTGCGGGCTGACGTCCGCCGTATAGTCGAGGAAGTCTCGGCCCACCCCGCAGTAATTCAGCAGCGTGTTGCCCTTGGCGGGAGCTCCGTATCCCACCACGGACTTCCCGGCCCGCTTTGCCTGGATGAGGAATTGCAGCAACGCCCGTTTGGTTTCCCGCACTTGCTCGGCGAAAGCAGCATACGTTTTCAGTTGGCGCATGCCGGCCGCGATCTCCAGGTTTCGAATTTCGGAGACGCGCGCGCTTGGCTCTCGCGAGCCGCCCGCCGCGTGGCAGGCATAGACGCGTAGCGAGCCGCCGTGCGTTGGAATCTCCTCCACGTCGAACACAAGGAGTCCCTGCGCCGCCAGGACATCCGCGGCTGTCAGAAAGGAAAAATAGGAGAAATGCTCGTGGTAAATCGTGTCGAACTGGTTGCCCTGAATCAGCCGCAGGAGATGCGGAAACTCCAGGGTGATGGTCCCGCGGGGCTTCAGGGCCCGCTTCAGGCCCGCTACAAAATCGCGCAAGTCCGGGACGTGCGCCAATACGTTGTTGGCCACGAGGAGATCGGCCTGTTGCCCGGCGGAATGCAGCTCGACGGCGGTCTGTGTTCCGAAAAACTTCGCGAGAGTCGGGATGCCGCTTTCCTCGGCGGCCCTGGCCACGTTCTGCGCCGGTTCCACCCCGAGCACGGGGATGCCGCGCTGCTGGAAGCACCGCAGCAGATGGCCATCGTTGCTGGCGACTTCCACGACCAGGCTTCGCGCATCCAGTTGGAAGCGGCCGATCGCGCCTTCCGCGAATTCCCGGGAATGGCGCAGCCAGGTCTCCGAAAAGGAAGAGAAAAAGGGATAGTCCCCAAAGATCTTCTCCGGGCGCTCGTACTCTTCGAGTTGCACCAAAAAGCATCGCTCGCACACGCGCGCATGGAGCGGATAGAAGGGCTCCATCGAGTTCAGTTGTTCCGGCGGGAGAATGGCGTTCGAAAGCGGCGACATCCCCAGGTCCACAAACGTGTGACGCAGCGGCGCCCCGCAATTCCGGCACCCGGGACCGCTCATCGCGCGGGAACCTCGGGCAATCTTTGTGTGGATTGGAAGGAGCGAATCTGCTCCAGGGTGACCGAGCGCAGATCCTGACGAGACTGATGGGCCTTGTACCACTGCGCCGTCGCTTCCAGGCCGCGATTCAAGTCCCACACGGGCTCCCACCCCAGCAGGGCCTTCGCCTTGGAGCAGTCGAGCTTCAGGTAGGTATCTTCATGCGGATGCGGGCCGGCATCGAACTGCCACGTGAGACCCGGCCCCCACAGCTCGCGGAGACGCTGGAGGACGGTGGCCACAGGCACGCAGTCCGAGACATCGGGACCAAAGTTCCAGCTCTCCGAGAATCGTTCGGGAGACTCATACAGGCGTTCCGCGAGGGCTAGATAGCCGGATAAGGGATTCAGCACGTGCTGCCAGGGGCGCGTGGCGTTCGGATTTCGAATCGAAAGCTGCCTGCCTTCCAGCGCCGCGCGCATCACGTCGGGGACGAGCCGGTCGGCTGCCCAATCCCCTCCGCCGATGACGTTCCCGGCGCGCGCCGAAGCGACGCCGGTTTTTCCGGCGCACTTTCCCGTATCGAAAAATGACTTCCGGTACGTAGCCACGACGAGTTCCGCCGCGGCTTTGCTGGCCGAGTAAGGGTCTGCTCCTCCCAGGCGGTCGGTTTCCCGATAGGCCCGCTGGTCCTCTAAATTTTGATAACACTTGTCCGAGGTGATGATCACCACGGATCGGACGGAAGAAACGTCGCGCACGGATTCGAGAATGTGCACCGTTCCCAGGACGTTTGTGGAAAACGTGCGGACCGGCTCTACGTAAGAAAGACGCAGCACCGGCTGGGCCGCAAGATGGAAAACAACCTCGGGTTGGTGTTCCCGCAGAACGCGCTGCAGGTGCTCGAGATCACGGACGTCGCCGGACACGGATTTCATTCCCTCGCTCACGCGCGCCAGCTCAAAAAGATTCGGCTGTGTGGGCGGGGCGAGGGAATAGCCGGTCACTTCCGCGCCCAGGTCTTGCAGCCAAAGGGATAGCCAGCCGGTCTTGAAACCCGTGTGACCGGTGATGAAGACCTTTTTCGACCGCCAGAATGCGGGGTTCATTTCCAGACTTTCCAGGGAGCCTTCCCTGAATTCCACAGCGCTTCCAGCTGATTCTTATCGCGCAGCGTGTCCATCGGTTGCCAGAACCCCTCATGGGTGTAGGCAGCGAGCTGGCCCTCACGGGCCAGGCGTTCGAGAGGATCGAGTTCCCAGGTGGTCTCATCTCCCGCGATGTAATCCATCACAGCGGGCGACAGGACAAAAAAGCCGCCATTGATCCAGCTCGTTCCTTTCGGTTTTTCGCGAATGTTCAGGACCTTGCCCTCGTTCGTCTCCAGCGCGCCGAAGCGCGCCGGCGGCCGCACGGAAGTCACCGTGGCCAGCACTTTCTTCTGCCGGTGAAAATCCAGCAGGGATTCCAGGTTGATATCCGCCAGGCCGTCGCCGTAGGTCATGAAGAAGTCTTCGTCGCCCACGTACTGGCGCACGCGTTTCAGCCGGCCACCGGTCATGGTCTCTTCACCCGTGTCCACCAGCGTGACCTTCCAGGGTTCCGCGGCGTTCTGGTGCACCTGCATTTTGTTCTGCGCGATGTCCAGGGTGATGTCGGAGGCGTGGAGAAAATAATTGGAGAAGTAGCTTTTGATTACGTAGCCGCGATAGCCGCAGCAGATCACAAAGTCGTGCACTCCGCCGGCGGAATAGATCTTCATAATGTGCCAGAGGAGGGGCATGCCGCCGACTTCGATCATCGGCTTGGGGCGGAGATAGCTCTCCTCGCTGATGCGCGTGCCCTTGCCGCCCGCCAGGATCACAGCCTTCACGGCCGGCTCCCTGCGTCGCGCGTGGCCGGCGGGATGCGGCCCATCGTTTCGTGGCTCGGGATTGGCATGTGAAAAATAAGGCGCATGAGCTTCTCCGCTCTCGCAACAAGAACGGTGTCCCTAGCTTAACAAGAATCAATTTTCCGCCTTGCGGGGAAAGAAACGCGATGCTCTAAGAGGCATGTAGAATCGCGAAGCACGGGCTCGCTATTCTTCGGCGGCCGCGGAACGCACGGCTGTCGCTTCCATCAGCGCCCCGCTGCGCGCCAGCCAGCTTGCCCCGGCCAGCAGCGTGGCGGGCGCCGCGAGCAAAGCGCCCAGCGCGAAGGAAAATGCCACCCGGGGCCCGAACGGATCGAGCCCTTCCAGGAAGCGCGTCAGCGTGTTCGTGCGTCCCACCACCATGCTGATCGTGCTTTCAACCCACCCGTACGGATCGTGCTCCAGCGAAACAAAACCCAAATCGGCCAGTTGAAGTCCCGCGCGCTCGAGCGTCGCCGCCAGGGTTTCCGGCGTGAAGTGGTTCAGGTGGCGCGGCACGTCCAGATGCAGCCACCTGTCTCCCGCAAATCGCGACTGCCAGCTCGCGAAATTCGGCACGTTGATGAGCAGACGGCCCCCGGGCGCGAGGCGTCGCGCACACTCCCGAAGCACCGGCATCGGGTCGCCAAGGTGCTCGAACACCTGAAACATCACAATCAGATCGAATCGCGAATCCACGGGGAGTTGCTCGACCGGCGTGGTCACAATTTCGAGCCCCAGCGCCTGGCGGGCAGCGCCGGCCACGGCTTCGTTCCTTTCGATCCCCAGTACCTTCCAGCCACGCCTATGGAAAGCTGCGAGCATCAATCCCGGGCCGCAACCGACCTCCAGCACATTTCCTCCCTCGGGCTTCAGGCCGGCCCAGCGGGCGGTGCGCAGGTTGTAGAGCATGCTCAGGACGCGAGTCACCACGCGCCCGTACGCGCGGTACTGCCTCGGGTAGAAGCGGTCCATCACCGGCGGGCGCGGCGCGGTGTACACCACGCTGCACGCGGAGCACTCCACAACGCGGAACGTCTCGAGGGTGATCGGATCGCGGGCGTCCGCGTAGATGGTCCGGCCCGGGGCTCCCCGGCATACGGGACAGCAATTCGCATCGGGCTCCCCGGTCAGAGACATGCGCAACCGCCAAGCCTGCTGTTGCGGCGCCGCACCTTAATCCGCAAGGATCCGGGAGTGGGATGTGCGTTCCGCGCCGGCCGCGCCTCCCTCCCCTTCCGGCGGCGGCTGCAGGATGCTTTTACCGTGATTGATGAAGGCGTTGGGGCGTTGCAGACCGTTCTTGTACGTGCGCGCCACGTAGAGCGCGGTAAACGCGGCCGTGCCGCACACGTAGGCCGCAAAGGTGAGGATGCCGGCCAGGGCGAACCAAGGCGAATGCGTGTAGATGCAGGCCACGCCGAATCCCGCGATGGCCGCGAGGCACACCGGCAAGAGCAAAATGGGCAGCCGCAGGAACAAGGTGGAAGCGGAAAGAATCCCGCCAATGGCAAAAACGGCCATGCCCAGCAGGTTGTAATGCGTCCTTCCGGCGATGCGCCTCTGGCGCTTGAACGGTATGGCCGCGCGCCGGAATCCCACACGCCCGATGGAAGCGCGGAGAAAGGGATACGAACTATTCTCCGCCACGATCGCGTCGCGCACTTCCTTTGTGAACATCGAGAACTCGGCCATATCCAGGATGGTCTCTTCATCCGACACCGCGTGCAGCAGCCTGTAGAAGAGCTTGCGCGCCTTCTTCAGCAGCGCGGGCTCCTCGCGGTCCACGCGCTCCCCGTACACGATGTCGTGGCCTTGTTCGTGCTTTTCAGCAAATTCCAGGATCATCTCCGGCGGGTCTTCGCAATCCACGTCGATAAAAACCAGCAGGTCGCCCCTGGTGTTCCGCAAGCCGCATTCCAGGCAGGCGTGGTAGCCGACGTTTCTGCTGAGCGTGATCGTGTAGGTGGCCGGCCAGGCCTGCCGGACCTTTTCGATCTCCGCCATGGTCGCGTCCGTCGAAGCGTTGTTCATGAAGACCAGGTCCACGGAATAGCGGTCGGAGAGCTTTGCCAGCACGGGACGAATGCGCTCAAAGAACAGCGGCACGGCGCGCTCTTCGTTGTGGACGGGACAAAGAATGGTTAGAAGCTGAGGCGCCATGGCTTTAGGGGGTGCAACCCCGGTCGTTCCCTGACCGAGATTCTGACCCATCCCGCCGCGACGGGCAATTCCCTTCGCCTCCCGAATGCCGCAGCAGTTAAGCGGCGCTAGCGCGCGGGCTTGGCCGGCACGGGAACCGGCGGAGGATTCAGCTCCCCGAACTGGCGCTGGTGCCAGTAGGGATATACGGGCGTGACGTTGCTCGAGGCATCGAGCGCGGCCATCTGTTCGGCGGTCAACCGCCAGCCGGTGGCGCCCAGGTTCTGCCGCAATTGCGTTTCGTCTCGCGCGCCGAAAATCACGCTGGAAACCGTGGGCCTCTGGAGCAGCCAGTTCAGGGCAATCTGCGAGACCGACTTCCCCGTTTGCTTCGCGATCGCGTCAATCGCGTCCACCACTTTGTACACGTGCTCCAACTCCACGGGAGGCCCCATGGCCGCCGTCTTTTCCAGGCGGCTCA
>DATFZR010000505.1:0-4066 GCA_035314265.1 Candidatus Acidiferrales bacterium | reverse complement strand
GACTCTCCGCCGCGCGCCGCCTACACTCGCCCGCCAGAAGCGATGTCATCCAAGAAGCCTCGCAGCCGGCGATCTTCCCGCAAGCGAATCAGGGGGAAACCATCTGCGCGCGCTGCGCAATCCGCCGCCCGTGGACCGCATCCCATGCCGCTCGACGCGCTGGTCTACCCGCGGTTTGAAGGCATCGCCACGTTCATGCGGCTGCCGCACATCGTGGACCCGCGGGAATTGGATATCGCGCTGGTAGGGGTGCCGTTCGATGGCGGCACGACGTTTCGTCCCGGGGCCCGCTTCGGCCCGCGGCACATCCGCGCGCAGTCCGCGATGATTCGTCCTTACAATCCCGCGCTGGATGTAAATCCGTTCGAGCGGAAACGCATCGCGGATTTCGGCGACCTGCCGGTGAATCCGCTGTCGCTCGAAGATTCCTACAAGCGCATCGAGAAAGGGATTTGGCCGATTCTGGAAGCCGGGGCCATTCCCGTGAGCGTGGGTGGCGACCACTCCATCACGCTGCCACTGCTGCGCGCCGTGGCCAGGAAGCACGGGCCGCTGGCGCTGGTGCAGATTGACGCGCACTCAGACACCTGGAGCACCTACTTCGGCTCGCGCCATTCGCACGGCACGATCATCCGCCGGGGAATCGAGGAGGGAGTGCTGGCGCGCGGCGCGGTTCTGCAGGTGGGCATCCGCGGCCAGGTGTACGGGAACGACGATTTCGAATTTTCCCGCCGCCACGGGATTGCCTGGATCACCGCGGAGCAATTCCACCGCCAGGGCCTGGCCGCCGTGCGGCCGAAACTGAAGGCACTGCAGGGCCGGCCGTGCTACCTCACCTACGACATTGATTCCGTGGACCCTGCTTTCGCCCCCGGCACCGGCACGCCGCAAGTGGGCGGGCTCTCGAGCGCGCAGGCCCTGGAACTGGTGCGCGCGCTGCGCGGGCTGCAACTGGTGGGCGCCGATCTCGTGGAGGTTTCGCCGCCGTACGATTCCGCGGAGCTGACTTCCCTGCTCGCCGCTAATCTTCTGTACGAAATCCTCTGTCTGCTGGCATGACCGAACTAGCCCGCAAACTTCGGTTGGTGGATTACTTCTCGCTAGGCTTCGGCACGATGGTCGGCGTGGGCTGGCTCGTGGTGATGGACGATTGGCTCGGGCGCGGCGGGCCGGCCGGCGCGATTCTCGGTTTCGCTTTGGGCGGCGCGGCTCTCGTGCCCGTCGGCTACGTTTACGGCCGGCTGATCAGCAAGCGCCCGGACGCCGCGGGCGAAGTGGCCTACACCGCCGCCGTGTTTCCGCGCTGGGCCAGCTACTGGACGGGATGGATGATGGTGCTGGCCTACGCCATCGTGTGCCCGTGGGAGGCAGTGGCCTTCGGGCGCGTTGCCGCGTTCATTTTTCCGGCGCTCGATTCCGCGGAGATCTATCGCGTGGCCGGTTCGCCCGTGCATCTGCCTCACGTGGCGCTGGGGCTCGCGCTTACGGCGGTGCTGGCCCTGCTGAATTATCGGGGCATCCGGCAGAGCGCCACGTTCCAGAACGTCGCCACGTTCGGCCTGTTTCTGCTGTTTGCGGTGTTCGGGGCGGCGGGCGTGACGCACGGCTCGGCGCAGAACTTCCGGCCGCTGTGGAGCCACGCGCCGGGACTCTCCATCCTGCTCGCGCTGCAGATCGTGCCGTACTTCATGACCGGCTTCGAATCCACGGCGAAATCGTCTGAAGAGGCGCATCCGGAGTTTCCCCAGGGGCACCATATGTACGCGCCGCTGATGGCCATTGCAGCCGCCGTCGTGTTTTACTGTGCCGTGATCGCCGTGGTGGCCTGGGCGCAGCCGTGGCAGAGCGTTGCGGGAGAGAATTTTCCCACTGCGGTCGCTCTCGAACGCGCCGTGGGCAGCCGCTGGGTGGTGAATGTGATTCTGGCGGCCGCGCTGCTCTCGCTGGTGAAAGTGTTCAACGGAAACTTTGTGGCCTCCACGCGACTCTTGTTTGCCATGGCCCGCCGCGGCCTGCTGCCGCGCCGCTTTGCCGCGGTGCACCCGCGCTTTCAAACGCCGTCCACGGCCGTGGCCGCAGTGGCTGCGGGGACGGCGCTCGCCAGCCTGGCCGGCTCGCAACTGCTCGTGCCCATTTCAGAGGTAGGCTCGTTCGCCGCGGGATTCGGCTGGATGATGGCATGCGCGGCCTACTGGGCCATGCGGCCTTCGACTGTGGACCGCGCGCTCGCGGCGGCCGGCGCGCTGGTTGGCGCCAGCCTGCTGTTCATGAAGCTGCTACCCGCCGTTCCCGGGCACTTCACGCGCTGGGAGTTTGGCGCGCTGGCGCTGTGGATTCTGCTCGGATGGGCTATGCATCGCCGCGACGCCGTCGCTACCGGCTCCCAGCAACTAAAGCGAGCCATGACGAGCGCCAACGACAATGACTGACGCCCCGCAAATTCAACGTGCCGCGAAGCCGGGCCTGGTGCGCCTTTCGGAGTGGTTGATGGCCGCCTGCGTGATCTCGGCCGCGCTGATTACGTTGTGCCATTCCGCGGCAGAAGCGCGCCTGCCGTTCCAATTGGACTACGAAGAAGGCAACATCCTGAACGCCGCCGTGCGCCTGGACGCCGGGCTCACGGCCTATCCCGATCCCCAGGCCTTCCCGAGCACGCTCAATCCCTACGGCCCGGTCGGTTATTTCCTTGCGGCGCAGTGCGTGCGGCTCGGCGGCACGAGCTTCACGCTTCCGCGCATGATGAACCTCGCGTGCGGCCTGGCGATCGCCATCCTGCTGCTGCTTCTGATCCGCCAGTGGACCGGCTCGGGCCTGCTGGCCGCCGCGTTTGGGTTCTACTTCCTGGCCAACGGCGTCACGCGAACGTGGCTGCCTCTGCTGCGCGTAGACATGCTCGCGATCGCGCTGAGCCTTGCCGGTCTCTGGCTGGTCATGCGCAGCGAGGGACGCTGGTGGCTCCCGGCCTCGCTGCTGTTCACGCTGGCGTTGTTCGTCAAATACACGGCGCTGGCCGCGCCCGCGGCATGTGTTCTGTGGCTGCTGGCCCGGCGCGACTTCCGCCGCGCGGTTCTCATCGCGGGCACGCTCGGCGTGCTGTGCCTCGCGGGATATGCGGGGATGCAGGCGGCCACGGGCGGCCATTTCTTCTTCCACATGTTTCGCACGCATCCGGATCCGTACACGTTCCGCCGGCTGCTGGGCATCTTCGTGCTCGTGGAGCCGAGTGTTGTCGCGCTGGCGCCCCTGCTGGCCGCTTTCCTTTTCCTGAAAGCCGGCCGCGCGCTTCCAGCGCTGCTCTACCTGGTGTGCGCGTGCGCCGTGGTCGCGGTCACGGGAGGGAAGGCGGGCTCCTTCATCAATCATTTTCTCGAGCTCATTGCGGCCTGCGCGATCGCCGCGGCGCTCGGCTATCAGGCGATGGCGGAATCGCCGCGCGCCCCGCGACTGCTCCCTCTGCTGCCGCTTACCGTGGGCGTCGCTGCGTTGTATTTGACCGGAGCGTTTACGCAGGACACGCGCATCGTGCCGCTCTCCGTCTCCGACTGCTCGGAGCTCTATCGCACCGTGCGCGAGACGCCTGGGCCCGTGCTGGCGGAAAACGTGGGCGCCGTCGTGCTGGCGGGCAAAGAGGTGTGGGACTCGAATCCCTTCGTGCTGACGCAACTCGTGCGCCGCAAAGTGCTCTCCGGCGCCCCGCTCGAGGCCATGATTGCGTCGCGAAAGTTCGATCGCATCATCCTTACAAGCGAGCCAGAGGCCATGGAGACCTTCGGCAGCGAGCGCTGGTGGGCTCGCGCCGTCTACGCCATGGATGCGAACTATCGCCTGGCCAGGATCTACGATTGCGCGGAAGCCAACATCGTCATGGAGCCCAAACCGGCTGGGGCCGATGCAGCGAAGCCAAAATGAGGCCTGATTCGCAGGCTGGCACTGTCTCTTTTTGAATGGCAGCGATACACTAGAAGGGTCGGGAACCGTTTCATGTCCTCATCTTTCCACATTCTGTCGAATGGCCAGCCTGCGGCGGGCGGTTGCGCCTCCGGCGCGGTGGCCTATACGCCTGGCC
>DATFZR010000504.1:0-23142 GCA_035314265.1 Candidatus Acidiferrales bacterium | reverse complement strand
GGCATCATCACATCCAGCAGGATCACGTCGGGCGTGAAGCCGTTGAGGCGCTCGAGGCAATCCGTGCCGTTGTCCACGAGGACAATTTCCGTGACGCCGCGCATCTTCAGGCTCATGCGGATCACCTTCTGGATATCCGGGTCGTCTTCCACCACCAGCACGCGCGCCAGTTTCACTTCTCGCTCCATCAGCGCACCGTGGCCAGCGCCTTGCCGGAAAGTTCGCGCAGGCGGTCGATATCGAGAGGCTTCTCCATGCAGTAATCAGCGCCCAGCGCGAGGGCCAGGCGCACATCCGGCCGCACGGAAATGCAAATGACGGGCGTGTGCAGGGACTCCTCTTCGGCGCGCAGTTGCTTGAGCACGTCGAACCCGTCGATATCCGGCAGATTCAAATCGAGCGTGATCAGGTCCGGCCGATGGCGCCGCGCCAGCTCCAGGGCTTCGTTGCCGGAATGCGCGGAAATCACCTGGTGGCCCTGCGTCTCAAAGATGTAGGAAAGAATGCGGGTGACGTCCTCGTCGTTGTCAATCACCAGGACCAGGCGAGGCGCGCCCGAGGGGTCGCCGGCAACAAGAATGGGGGGCGGCTCCGGCGGTTTTACCGCGGAAACACTGAGGGGCAGTGTGAAGTGGAAGGTGCTGCCCGTGCCTTCCTTGGTTTCCGCCCAGATGCGGCCGCCGTGCGCCTGCACGATATGGCGGCAGGTGGCCAGCCCCAGACCCATGCCCTGCTTCTCCCGCGTCAGAGAGCTTTGCGCATGCTCGAATTTGGTGAACAGGCGCTCCAGGAATTCCGCGCTCATCCCGCATCCGCTGTCCTTAACGGAAACGTGCGCGGCGTCGCCTTCCACAACGGCAGACACCATAACTTCGCGGCCGCGCGCCGAGTACTTGATGGCATTGGCCAGCAGATTCACGAGCACCTGCTCCACGCGCCGCGAATCGCCCAGGACGTTGGGCAGGTCCGGGGGAATCTGCATGTGCACTTCCACGCCGCTGGCCTGCGCGGCCGCGGCCACGGCACGCAGGGCGCGCTCTCCGGAGGGGCCCAGCGGCATGGGCACGGGACGTATGAGGGCCTGGCCGCGCTCGAGCAGCATCATGTCCAGGATCTGGTTGATCACGCGCACCAGCCGGTCCGTATTCGAACGCGCGATATCCAGCAGCTCGCGCGCGTCGGCGGAGAAGGTGCCGGCGGCGCCTCCCAGCACGAGTCCCAGCGAGCCTTTGATGGAGGTGAGCGGCGTGCGCAATTCATGAGAGATGGTGGAAAGGAATTCCGCCTTCATGCGCTCGATTTCGCGCTCGCGTCCCAAATCGAGCGAAGTGGCGATGCGGCCCACCACGGTGCCGTCTGCGCCGCGGACGGGAACGGAATACAGGCGGATGGCCTGGCGCCCGGGATCGTCCAGCTCGAGGGTCACTTCGTCCACCATGCTGGGCGCGCGCTTCAATTCCATCACTTTCTTCTCCACCAGGTCGGGACGCAGCAGGCGGTGGCGCACCTGTTCGATCAGCACAGAGAGATCGCAGCCCTGCAAGTGCTCGACGGGAACGCCGAAGATTTCGCTCACGCGGCGGTTGGCCATCAGCACTTTGTTGTCGCTATCCAGCACGATCACGCCATCGCCGATGGCGGACATCACCGTATCGAGCCGCTCGCGCTCCTGATCCAGCTCGTGGGAGAGCTTCATCAGCTCGTTTTCGCGGTTGCCGGCCCAGGCGCGCAGCTTTTCGTCGCGGGAGCGCAGGGTGTCTACCGTCTCATTGAAGCCGCGGACGGTGTCGGCCAGCTCGTCATCGCCATCCGCAAGAATGCGCGGGTAACCGCCACTGCGCACTTCCTCCATGCCGCGCAGGATACGGCGCAGCCGCGGCAACACCAGGCTGGACTGGATCAGGCTGGCTACAATCACCAGCATGGCCACCAGCGAGGCGAAGATCCACACGAAGCGCTGGTGGTCTGCGGGGCTGCCAGAGCCATCCGTCAACTGGCGGTGCAGCACACCGGCCAGCACGAAGACCCCGGCGATGACCCCGCCGGAAACGGCCAGAAATCGAGTGGTGAGTCCCGGGCGGCGCATCAGTGTATTTGGGAGATGGCAATCCTCTGCCGTGGCGGAAGGGAGGCCGTCCGGCGCTTCAAATGATTATAGGAATGCGGAAAAACAGGCGGCAAGGGAATTGTCTCTCCATGCCAGCAAACGGACACTGTGAGAGTACCAGCCTGCCGTCCCCCGGGCTCTGGTACTTTTGTCGGACCAGGGGGTACCATGCCAAATCCAACTTTGGTTTCATTGTTCCCGGAACGGGAGAGGCGTATTCTTCAGCCCTCAGGTTAAGACCCCCGCCCGACCTGAACGGGCCTGGTTCTGAAGGTGGCTCGGAACGCAGGATGTAGGGGAGGCCGATATGTTGCAAGCAGGCCAGGCTGTAGGATTCAAATCCGCCCCGCCGCAGTACAAGGCGGGCGATAGCAAAGCGCCCCACTGTTGCGGCCAGGAAATGCGCCTTCTGCTCCGGCGAGCCGTGCTGCACAGCGACGGAAGCGTGGACTTCAAGGCCACCTGGGGCTGCGGCAACTGCGGCCGCCGCATCCTGTAGCCAATCCAGGCTTTCCGCTGCCTTCTGCCCCGCGGACCGGGCTGCTCAGCCCGATCACCTAATATCCACATCAAACGGCATCCGCAATTCCATCGTCGCCGACAACCGCGCAGCTAAACTCCGCGCGTGCATCAGCACGTTTGCCCCGGTCTTCTTGTCGCCCGGCGAAAGCAGGTTATCCAAGAACGACTTTTCCTGGGGGTAGTAAACCAACTGCACCTTCGATCCGTCCGAAATATGGCTGAGGCTTCGCGCCACGGCGATGGACCGGGTCAACCCGCCGATCTCGTCCACCAGGCCAATTTCCTTGCCCTGGGCTCCGGTCCACACGCGGCCGCGGCCAATCTCGTTCACGCGCTCCACGGTCATATGGCGGCCATCGGCCACGCCTTTGCAGAAGCTGTCGTACAACCTGTGCATCATGGCCTGCACTTTTTCCCGCTGCGCCGGGGTAAAGTTCTGCTGTTCGGAAAAGATGCTGGCATTTTCGCTGGTCTGCAGTTGGTCCGTGGAGAGCCCGATCATGTCGTAGAGCCCGGAGATATTCAGCTTTCCGATCACCACGCCGATCGAGCCGGTCAGCGTTCCCCCGTCGGCCAGGATCTTCGTCGCCGGCATCGCAATCCAGTAGCCTCCCGAGCCGGCCACGTCGGACATGGAAACCACCACAGGCTTCTCTTTCGCCGCGAGGGTCACTTCCCTGCCGATAATGTCGCTGGCCACGGCCGAACCGCCCGGCGAATCCACACGGAAAACGATTGCTTTGATTGACGAGTCCTCGCGGGCACGCCTGAGGTCCTCGGCTACGGAGTCCGAGCCCATGATGAATCCGGTGTTTGGCGTCCACTCCGATTCGCCGACGATAATCTCGCCCGTCGCCGTAACCACGGCGATCTTGTCCACGCCTTCGTTCTTGATCTGCTTCACGTACCGGTCCAGGCCCACGGGCGCCCATTTGCCCGTGCGGTCGCGGAAAAATTTCTGCACCTCGTCGAAATACGCCAGCCGGTCCACCAGCTTGCCGTCCAGCGCCTCCTTGGCGTTCAGCGGGCCCTGGGCCACGAGCGCTGCCACCTGCGAGTTCTCCAACTTGCGGCTTTTGGCGATGCCGTCCACGTACTGGTCGTAGGTGCTGCGCATCAGGGAATCCGCCATTTCGCGGTGCGCCGGCGTGTATTTCTTCTCCATGTATTGGTTCGCGGCCGTCTTGTATTCGTTGATGTGGTAGAACTCGGGCACGATCTTCAGTTTGTCGAATACGCCGCGGTAGAACGTGGACTGCGTCATCAAGCCGGTCACGCCCAGCGGCGCCGTGGGCACCAGCCAGATCTGCGAGCACCCCGTGGCCACGTAGTAGTCGCGGTTGGGATTGAAGTCGCCACTCAACAGGCACAGGCTGGGCTTGCCGCTGGCCCGAAAATCAAGCAGGTGCTCGCGGATCTCCTGCAGCTTGGCCCAGCGGGCTTCGGGGTTGTAGACCTTCACCACGAGCCCATCCACACGCGAGTCCGTCTTCGCCGTATCCACTGCGTCCAGCACCTGGTGCATCACAACAATGTCGCCGCCAAGCAGCGAGCCGAGAAAGCCGAAGGCCTTCTGCTCTTCGACGGGGCCCGTCAGGTCAATCATCAGAACGGAGCCCTGGCTCACGCGTCCCGAGCGCGCCAGATAGACGGTCACGCCCAGCACCGCCAGGATCACCAGAACGACCCAGATCTTCCCTTTGCGGCTCATCGCTCGATTCCTCCGTGAAAATTGCTTAAATTCGACACTAGCATCCCCTCTGTGTTTTTGCCACGCACAAGTGGCACAGGCTTCAGCCTGTGCGCCTTTCTGAGCGAACAGCCGATCCCACAGGCTCATGAATGGCGGCTGCTGGGAATACGCTCGCGAGGCTGTGCCAGTTTCAGCGGGGCAGCAGCTTAGGCAACGGCAACAGCAGCCTCGCGGAGGAACCGCGCGGCTTCTTCCGGTGGCGTGGGATTGAGGTAAAAGTCCGTGCCCCACTCGAAGCCGGCGACCTTCGTCAGGCGGGGCATCATTTCGATGTGCCAGTGGTAGTGATCGTTGGTCTCCTCGCCGGAGGGTGAGGTGTGAATCACGTAGTTGTAGGCGGGCCGCTCGAGCACCGCGTCCACGCGCCGCAGCAAGTCGCGCAGCAGCGCGGCGCAACTCTTGTAGATGCCCGCGTGTGCGTCTTCAAAGGCGGAGGCGTGGCGCTTGGGCAACAGCCAGGTCTCGAAAGGAAACCGCGGCGCATACGGCGAAATCACGATGCAGTCCGCATTCTCCGCAATCACGCGGACTCCGGACTCGCGCTCCTGCCGCAGGATGTCGCAGAAAATGCAGCGTTCCTTTTCGCCGTAGTACTTGCGGGAGTTATCCACTTCTTCGCGCACGCGTTTGGGCACGATGGGGAGCGCAATCAACTGGGAATGGGTATGTTCCAGCGTGGCGCCGGCGGCCTCGCCATGGTTCTTGAAAATCAGGATGTAGCGGAAGCGGCGGTCTTTTTTCAGGTCGAGGATGCGGTCGCGATACGCCCACAGCACCTGCTCCACGGCGTGTTCCGGCATAGTGGCCAGCGATCCGTAATGGTCGGGCGTCTCCACAATCACTTCGTGCGCGCCGATGCCGTTCATCTTGTCGAAAATGCCTTCGCCCTGCCGGTCGAGAGTGCCTTCAATACCCAGCGCGGGGAATTTGTTGGGCACCACGCGCACGGTCCAGCCGGCCGTATTTGAAGCGCCGCCGTTGCGGCCGAAAGCGAGAACCTCCGGAG
Organism: Candidatus Acidiferrales bacterium; assembly: GCA_035314265.1. Lineage (GTDB taxonomy): Bacteria > Acidobacteriota > Terriglobia > Acidiferrales > UBA7541 > JOPF136. Next base: position 17,754 of record DATFZR010000504.1, on the reverse strand, counting down.
GAGTCTTGGCTTCGCCGCCCGGGCAGAAGGGGCAGAAACCGATCCCGCGGATCTCCACGCTCTGCCGCAGAAAATCCGTGGGGCGATGGGCCCGGTCTGTGGAGATGATGACCCAGCGGCCCGTGATGATGTCTTTGCGCAGCTCAGGCATGGCAGTCCCGAACTAACTTGCGAATTCCTGCTATTAGAAAGGCGATTTTCCCCTGCGGGCCTTAACATACCACGAAAGCTCCGCCCGGCAAGGCCTGCCGGTGTTCGTGTAGACCCGCTGTGGCACAGGCCTTAGCTTGTGCGTGGCAATGCGGAGCCCTGTCGGAAGCCTGCATACCCGGCGTAAAATACTAGCCCTATGAACACCATCCTACTGCTCACGATCTCCAACCTGTTCATGACCGTTGCCTGGTACGGACATCTGAAATACCGCGACCGCCCGCTCTTGCTGGTGATCGTGGTGAGCTGGCTGATTGCCTTCTTCGAATACTGCTTTCAGGTGCCCGCGAACCGCATCGGCTATGGAGAATTCACCGCCTTTCAGTTGAAAATCATTCAGGAAGTGATCACCCTGGTGGTCTTCACCGGGTTTGCGTTTGTTTATCTGGGGGAACGCGTAAAGTGGAACCACGCGGCCGCGTTCGCGTGTCTGGTAGGCGCCGTGGGGTTCGCTTTCTGGGGAAAATTCTAGGCGCTGGTTCGTGATAAAGGAGCCGCTCAATGAACCGCAAAACGTGCAGTTGGGTGCTGGCAGCAACGATCGCCTCTGCATGCCTCCCCGCGGACGCCTCACGCGCGCAGGCGCAGCCTGCAAAAGCCGAGCCCGCCACTCACCCCGGCCAAGCCGCGCCGCCGGCAACGAAAGGCGAGACGCCCCAGCAGTTTCTCGCCAAGCGCGCGGGAGAATACACGCGCACGATCCGCTTTGTGGGAGCGCCAGACAGCGAGCGCCCGCCCTCGACAGGAACCTCGAAGATCACTGTGATCCTCGACGGCCGCTTTATCGAGGAGCAGAACGAAGACGTGGTGTTCGGCCGGCCCGTCTCCGGCACGCGCATCTACGGCTATAACAACGCCACCAAGCAGTACGAGGCCGTATGGATGTACACGATGTCGCCCGCAATCCTCAACCTGACCGGCACCAGCACAGACGGCGGCAAGGTGGTGGACTACACCGGCGTGACCTACACGGGGAACGGAGGCAAGAGCACATTGCGCGCCCGCATGCGCCAGGTGGACAACGATCAATTCGTGATTACGCTCTACACGGTGGGCGCAGACGGCAAGGACTCCGCCTTCCAGGAAACCACCTACCAGCGCAAGAAATAACGAGCCGCGAGCCGCGCGGCCTAATCCCGGCGTCTCTGCGGCCCCATCTGCCGAAACGCGTCGCGGTGCAGGCGCACCACCGGCCGCTGGCCCGGCCGGTTCTCCACGGCCAGCAAGTCGAATCGCCACGGCACATCCTTCAACCGCCATTCGCGCAGGAAGTGCCGCGCCATGCGCGCCAGAGCCTGCTGCTTGCCGAAGGTTACGTTTTCCTCCGGCTTCATGTCTCCGGCCTTCTCCACGCGCCGCGTCTTTACTTCCACAAAGGCCAGCACCCGCCCGTCGTAACCCACCAGATCAATCTCGCCCTTCACGCCGGCCGCGCGATAATTCTTGGCGATCATTACGTAGCCGTGCCGCCGCAAATACCAGTAGGCATAGGTCTCGCCGCGCACGCCGGTTCCCTTGCGGATCTGCTGCCGCCGCGCCGCGGCAGTGCCGCCCTCCGCGGCAGGCCCCGCCTCATACAGCCCATTCCGCGCGGCAAACTGCACCAACCCGAAGATCAATCGGGAGAACATAGTTAAAAGGTTAGCTAGCGGAAACAATAGCGCGGCAAGGCCCGCGTGTCACCCGTCAGTTCCGCGTGGTAACCAATGCAGCCCGGCAAAAACACAAAGGGGCACGGCCCCTGCTTCGGGGCCGTGCCCCTACAGATCTCCAGACGCGAAGCTTCCGGCTTACGCCTTCTTCTCCGCCTCGCGAATGCAATCTTCCAGCGTGTGAAAGGCGAATTCGGTCTGCTCTTCATCAATCAACAGAGCCGGGGAAATCCGCAGCGTGGTATCTCCCGAAGGCAGCACGATCAGCCCCTTCTGGAAGGCGAGCTGCACGATCAGGTTCCGCATATCCTGAGCCTTTTCCTTGGTCTTCTGATCGCGCACGAACTCGATGCCGATCATCAGGCCGCGCCCGCGGATGTCTCCCACGTTCTTGAATTTCTCGCGCCAGTCCGCCGTGCGCCGCAGAATGAACTCTCCCATGCGCGTTGCGTTGGCCATGTACTTCTCTTCGAGCAGGCGAATGGTGGCCAGCGACGCCGCGATGCATACTGGGTTGCCGCCGAAAGTGGAGCCGTGCGCGCCGGGACCCCAGTCCATCACGCTCGCGCGCGCGATGATCGCGCTCAGCGGCATTCCGGAGGCGATGCCCTTCGCCGTGCAGATAATGTCGGGCTCGATGCCCGCATACTCACAGGCCCAGAACTTACCGGTGCGGCCCATGCCGGACTGCACCTCATCCGCCACCAGCATGATTCCGTACTTCCGGCAGATGCGCTGCAGCCCTTGCAGAAACTCCGGCGGCGCGATGATGTATCCACCCTCGCCCTGGATCGGCTCGATGAAAATCGCCGCGACCTCCTCCGGGTCCACGCGGCGGCGGAAGAGTTCGTTCTCCAGATAGCTGAGGCAATCGGCGGAGGCGTGCTCCGGCCGGATGCCGTAGGTGCCCCGATACGTGTCCGGATAGGGCGTGTGGAAAACGCCGGCGAGCAGCGTGCCGAATCCCGTGCGCTGCACCGCGCGGCTGGCCGTCAGCGAAAGCGCTCCCATCGTGCGTCCGTGGAACGCGCCGTGGAAGGCCACCAGCTTGTCGCGCTTGGTGTGAAACTTCGCGAGCTTGATCGCCGCCTCCACCGCCTCCGCGCCCGAGTTGCCGAAGTGCACGCGCTTGGGCTCGTTGCCCGGCGCGATGCTGGCCAGCTTCTGCGCCAGCTCCGACATGCGCGCGTAGTAAAAATCCGTTCCGGACATGTGAATCAGCTCGGCGGCCTGCTTTTGAATCGCGCCGACCACCTCCGGATGGCAGTGGCCCGTGGCGCACACAGCGATGCCCGCCGCGTAGTCGAGAAAGATGTTGCCGTCTACGTCTTCCACCATGGCGCCGCGGCCCGTGCGCACCACCAGCGGGTAATCGCGCGTGTAGGAAGGCGAAACGTATAGCTCGTCCAGCTTTAACAGCCGGCGCGCCTCGGGGCCAGGCAGCGGCGTCACCAGGTGCGGCACCTTCGCGTCTGTCAATTTGGTTTCGGTTTTTACTTCCAGCATGGTTCTCTCCGTTTTCTCGGGATCCCGTCCGGCGATCCATGGGCGGGAGTGGAGTCCGTCGCGCTGCGATTTACTCCGGGCAGGGGACGAACGGGTGAACGGTCCGGGAAGAACGGCAACAGGAGAGGGGTAGTTAGTCCACGCCGAAGAGATTCGGGCGTGCCAAGCGGGGTTCCGGGTTATGCGTGGGGCGCTTCATTTGCGTTTCCAACGGATACCGCCGTCGCGTGTATCCTCAAGAATGATACCACGTTCCAGCAGAACCTTGCGCACGTTGTCGGCCGCCGCAAAGTCGCGGCGCTGCCGCGCGGCCTGCCGCTCCGCGATCAGGCCGTCGATTTCCGCGTCGCTGATGCCGGCGTCGCTCGCGCCGTAGCCCAGCACGCGCAGCCGCTCCGCGTCGCGATCCTCGAGCACCGCAAACACGCGGTCGAATTTCGCCAGCGCGTCGAGCACCGGCCCCGCATCCCCGGCGCGGAATTCGCCGCGATCCATGGCGGTATTCGCATCGCGCACCAGGTCGAATACGGCCGCCAGCGCCTGAGCCGTGTTCAAATCGTCGGCCAATCCCGCCTCGAACTGCGCCACGGCCTCCGCCGCCCGCGCCGCCTGTGGCGACGCGCCTGCCGGAAACTTCTCCGCGCGCAGCCGCGCAGCAAAATTCCGCAGCCGCTCCACGGAACTCACAGCCTGCTGCAGCCCGTCCATCGTGAAGTTCAACTGCCGCCGGTAGGGCACCGATGCCAGCAGGTAGCGAATCGACGACGGCTTGAACCCCTTCGCGAAAAGATCCCGCAGCGTATAGAAGTTTCCCAGCGACTTCGACATCTTCTCGCCATCCACCAGCAGGTGCTCCGCATGCAGCCAGTAGCGCACAAACTGCTTCCCGCTGGCCGCCTCGCTCTGCGCGATTTCGTTTTCGTGGTGCGGGAACGCCAGATCGATTCCGCCCGTATGGATGTCGAGCGTCTCGCCCAGGTAGTGCATGGACATGGCGGAGCACTCCAGGTGCCACCCGGGACGCCCCGGGCCGATGCGCGTCTCCCAGAAGTGCTCGCCCGGCTTCGGCGCCTTCCACAGTGCGAAGTCGCGGGCGTCCGCCTTCTCATAGCGGTCCACCTCCACGCGCGCGCCGGCCCCGGCCTGGATGCCGGTCAAATCGATCTTCGAGAGCTTTCCGTACGTGGGGAACTTCGCGATGCGGTAGTAGATGGAGCCATCGGTCAGGTAGGTGAATGTTTTCTCGCGCAGACGCTCCACCAGCGCCACCATCTGCTCGATGTGGTCTGTGGCGCGGACGATCTGCTCCGGCCGCTCCAGGCCGAGCGCGTCCATATCCTCCAGGAACGCGCGAACGTATTTCTCCGTGTACTCGCGGATGGAGATGCCCGCAGCGGCGGCGTTTACGATGATGCGGTCGTCCACGTCCGTCAGGTTCATCACCTGGTGGATGCGAAGTCCCCGGCTGCCCAGGAACCTCCGCAGCACATCCTGAAATACAAACGTCCGGAAATTGCCGATGTGCGCGTAGTCGTAGACGGTGGGCCCGCACGTATAAATGCGTACCTCGCCGGGCGTGAGCGGCACGAACGGCTCAACGCGGCCTGAAAGCGTGTTGTGGAAACGAATCTCAGTCATTGGTTATCCGTCGGACGGGCGCTGGACGGGCGCCGGACACGCGCCGGACAAGAATCACAAGCCCGGCAAAGCATTTGATTCTAGCCGATGGCGCGGAAAAGTAGCAGAGGCTTTCAGAGCATTCTGAGACGCGGGTTCCTACTTCTGATTGCCATCGAAGGCAAGAATCCGCCAGCGCTTCAGGGTGTCATTTCGCTATGAGTCCGAGTGCCGTTGGATGCTTTGGTTGGTAGAGCCCCAGGGCGCCACCGCTGGGCAGTTTGACTGTCGTCACAATCCCCCAGCGTTCCCTTTCGATTTTCGTGCACTCCACATTCTTCCTCTTGAGCGCGCCGATGGTCGCCTCCAAATCGTCGCACATCAAATACAGCACCGCGCCCAGCATCGCGTGCCCCGCACCAGCCTCCGGCTTCTCGTCGCCTGGATGTACGGCCACCTCCGCAGGCGGCAGCGCAAAAATCAGCCAGCCGTGCCCCGCATCGACATGAGCAAAGCCGAGCATGTCGCGCAAGAAGGTGCGATCGGCGTCCGCATCCGCGCTGTAGAGCAGGATGTGCGCTCCGTTGATTCCTGGCGTTCCAAGGATTTCCGGCATGGGAGGCATTCTACGCGCCCGGCCCCCGTTTTCCACAGGCACTACCCCTAGCGGTGGGGTTTACAGGCCGTGTGCGCTGTGTTACGTTCTTCAGGTTGCCGCCGGCTGCAGCGCCAGGCGGCTGGGTCACCTGATCAGGATCCCGCCGGAACGTTTGTCGCACAAAATCCTCCACTCGAGGAAAGGGGAAGTGTCGTCTTCCGTGAGCCTGCCGAAGGCTTGCGGCTGCGGCACTCCGAACGGGACCTAACTTGCTGAAACTGCGTAAGATCGAAGTCCTTGGCTTCAAGTCGTTCTGCGAGAGGACGGTCACTACCTTCGGTTCCACGGGGGTCACCGGAATCGTCGGCCCCAACGGCTGCGGCAAGTCCAATATCGTGGACGCCATCTCCTGGGTGCTCGGCGAGCAAAGCCACAAGATGCTTCGCGCCGAGCGCATGGCCGATTGCATCTTCAACGGCACTGCCAAGCGCCCGCCCATGGGACTCGCCGAAGTCCAGATCACGCTCGTAGACCCGGAACTCGCCGAAGCCGCCGCAAAAGTCCTTGAGGCGCAGGATGCCGCAGAAGCGCGGCCTGTGGACACCGCCGCGGAACCTACCGAAGCTGCCGCTGACAGAGCGGAGGCCACGGGACAGGAAACCGCGCCGTCGCCTGAGGGCGAAGCGCTTGGAGAAGCGCCCGGAGACGTCCCGGAAGAAGTCCCCGTCGACGCTGCCAATCCCGCAGAAGCCGGCCCGCTGCGCAAGCGCCGCGCGCCGCGCCCGACCCCGGCGATGAAGCCCGGCGAGGTGGTCGTTGGCCGCCGCCTCTATCGCTCCGGCCAAAGCGAATACCTGCTGAACGGCCGTTCCGCGCGCCTGCGCGACATTCAGGAACTCTTCATGGGCACGGGCCTCGGCCCGGAGTCCTACGCGATCATCGAGCAGGGACGCATCGGCCAGATCCTCGGCGCCCGTCCGCACGAACGTCGCGCGATCATTGAAGAAGCGGCCGGCGTTACGAAGTACAAAACCAAAAAGCGCCTCGCGGAAGCCAAGCTCGAAGCCGCCAAGACGAACCTCTCCCGCATCAACGACATCTTCGTGGAAGTGGAAAAGCAGCTCGCCTCGCTCAAGCGCCAGGCAGCCAAGGCGCGCCGCTTCACCGAGCTGCGCGAACAGCTCCGCACGCGCCAGCGCATCGTGCTGGCCAGCCGCGCCCGCGCGTTGGACTCGGAAGCCTCCCGGCTGCAGCGCGAATTTGCCGAAGCGTGCGCCGCAGAGCAGGGGCAAGCCGCGCAGCTCGCCGCCCTGGAAACCGAGCACGCCCAGCGCGCCCAGCAGACCTCCGAACTCGAGGCCGAACTGCGCCTGGTGAGCACGCACCTTTCCGAATGTTCGCTCGAACTCGACCGCGCCGAAAACCGCCTGAACTTCCAGAAGGAGCAGGGCACGCAGCAGGCCGCCCAACTGGAAACGCTGGCGGGCGAAGCAGAGCAGGCCGCCGAAGAATTGGCAGCCGTGGAACACCGCGCGCTCGAACAGGCCGCGGCGCTCTCCTCGCTCCGCGAAGAAGCCGCCCGCCTCGAAGCCGCGCTGACGGCCGCCATCGAAGCATCCGCCGCGCAGGTGACGGAAGAACGCCACCTCACCGAGCGGCTCGAATCCCTGCGGCTTTCCTCCGCAGACCTGGCCACGGAGCAGGTTTCCTGGCGCGCTGAAGAAGCCCGCGCCGAGGAAGCGCTCGGACAGTTCAACGCGTCTGTCGGGCGCCTGCGCGGCCAATCCGAGCGCCTGGCGCTTGAAGAATCGCAAGCGCGCACCCGGCATGAGACCGCGGACTCCTACTCCGCCAACGCCACCGCGGAAGCGCGGCGCCTGGCCGGCGAGCTGGACACGCGGCAGCGCGAAGCGGCGCAACTGCGCACCGAGCAGCAGCACGCCACGCGCGAGTCAGAGACGCTGCGCGAAGCGCTCACGCAGGCCCGCGCCGAGGCCGCCTCGCTCGAACGCATCCTGAACGAACGCTCCTACTCCGCAGAAGCCGTGCAGCGCCTGTTTGCCACCAACGGTGGCGGCGATGCGCGCGGCTTCCGCTCCGTCGGCGTCCTGGCGGACTACGCGGAGGTGGCCGAAGCGCACGAGCCGGCCATCGAGCAGTTCCTGCGCGACGAACTCGAGTACGTGGTCGTGGAAACCTTTGACCACGCCCGCGCCGGCATTTCGCTCCTGCGCGAGGAAGTGGGCGGACGCGCCACCTTCTTTGTGGACTCGGTGCGCCAGCTCCCGCGCCCCGCGGAAACGGAAATGCTTCCCTTCTCCGCGGGCGACGGCGTTGTGGCGCGCTTCGACAAGTTGGTAAGCTTCCGCGATCCTCTCGGCCCGGCGGCAACACATTTCCTGCCGAATCTGGCCAACGCGTACCTGGTGGAAACCGCGGAGGCCGCCGAGCGCCTCTCCCGCGTTCACACGTCGCACTATTTCGTCACCCTCGAAGGCACTTGCTACCACGGCCGGCTCGTCAGTGGCGGCCGTCCGGATGAAGCCGGGCCGCTGCAAATCAAGCGCGAACTGCGCCAGCTCCACGCCCGCGCCGCGGATGCCGAACAGGGCAGCCAGCGCACGCGCGCGCGCCTGGACGAGCTCGTCGCCGCCCTTTCCGCCGCGGAATTCCTGCACACCAGCGCGCAATCCGCGCACGTCGAGGCGGAAAAGACGGCACTCTCCGCCTCCATCGAGCGCAGCCAGGCGCACAGCGACCTAGAACGCGCGGCCCGCATGGCCTCCGAGTGCCGCATCGAACTCGCACGCTTGGAAGGCGAAGCGGGCGAAAGCCGCGTGCGCGCCAGCATTGCGCGCCGCATGCTGGAACGCGCCATGGCCGCCGCCGCAGCCACGGAAAGCGAACGCGAGCAGACCGTGCTCCACCTGGAAACCCTGCGCCGCGAACAAGCCGCGCAGCAGGAAGCCACCGCGTCACAGCGCGCCGCAGCCGCGCAGATGGCTGAGCGCGTCACCTCCGCGGAGACGGAGGCAACGCGCCTCGCCGCGGAAGCGGAAGAAGCCCGTGGCCGCGTCGCCCGGCTGGCGGAAAGGTGCGCGACACTCGAAGCCGAGCTCGTGGCGCTCCTGGCCTCAAGCGGGGAACTCGAGCAGCGCCGCGTGGCCCTGGACGCGGAGAAATCCCGTCTTACCGCGCATCGCGAGCAATGTGAACAGGCCTTCGAAGCCGGCCGCACGCGCCTGGCCGAACTCGACGATCTCGAACGGCGCCACCGCCAGGCTGCCGCTGACCTCCGCGAGCAGCGCAGCGGCATTGAAGTGGCCCGCGCGCGCAACGAGTCTGACCTCGGCCACCTCCGCGAGGTCTGCGCAAACGAAATGAACCTCCAGCCCGAAGAGGTAATGGCCATGGAGCCCGAGCCTCTTTCCGGCGAGGCCCTGGAGATCGCGGAAACCGAACTGCGCGACCTTCGCGCCCGCCTCGAATCCATGGGCGCGGTGAACATGATGGCCCTCGAGGAATTCCAGCAATGCGAGGAGCGCCACATCTTCATTGACCGCGAACGCGCCGACCTGCTGGCCGGCATCGCCGATACGCAGCAGACCATCAAGGAACTCGACGAAGTATCGCGCGAGCGTTTCGAGAAGGCCTTCGAAATAATCAACCGCAACTTCGCGGAGACCTTCCGCACGCTCTTCGGCGGCGGCACCGGCCAGTTGCGCCTTACGGAGCCCGACAGCACCGGCGAGTGCGGCCTGGAAATGGTGGCCCAACCCCCCGGCAAGCGCCTGCAAAACGTTCTGCTGCTCTCCGGCGGAGAGAAGGCGCTCACCGCGCTGGCGCTGCTCGTGGCCGTTTTCCGCTATCAGCCCAGCCCGTTCTGCATCCTGGACGAAGTGGATGCGCCCCTCGACGAATCGAACGTCATCCGCTTTACGCGCCTGATCGCGCAGATGAGCGAGCACACGCAATTCCTTATCGTCACGCACAACCGCCGCACCATGGAGATTGCCGAAGTCCTCTACGGCGTCACCATGCAGGAGCCAGGCGTCTCCAAACTTGTCTCCGTCAAATGGAAGCAAGAGGCCGCCGAGGCTCCGGCAACCGAAGCGTCGTCCGCGCAAGCCGCCAGCGCCGCTGCCTAGGCAGACGGCAGCCCGAAAACATTTGAGGGCGAGAAGCGCCGAGGTGTTTTTCAACTTCGCTGCGCCAATTTTTTCCTGTACCATTGACATTCTTCCAACCTGCGCTATGATTCCGCCCCTCCCAGCCAGGAGAAAGCAACAGCGGTGTCGTCTCCAGTATTAAGTGCCGTGGTTCACGAAACACATTTCGCGGGGCTCACGCTCCGCGCGCGGGGAAAGGTCCGCGACATCTACGATCTCGGCGACCGGCTGCTGCTGGTGGCCACGGACCGCCTTTCCGCCTTCGACGTGGTAATGCCCACGCCGATTCCCGATAAGGGCCGCGTCCTGACGCAGCTTTCGCTCTTTTGGTTCGATAAGCTCTCGACCGTCGTCCCCAATCACGTGCTCACGGCCACGAATTTCGACGGCCCGCTCGCGCCCTACGCCGCCGAACTCGCCGGCCGCGCCACCGTGGTGCGCAAGGCGGAAGCCATCCCCGTCGAATGCGTCGTGCGCGGCTACCTGACCGGCTCCGGCTGGAAGGACTACCAGAAGACCGGCGCTGTTTGCGGTATCCCGCTGCCCGCGGGACTCCAGGACTCCAGCCAGCTCGCCGAGCCCATCTTCACGCCGTCCACCAAGGCGACCACCGGCCACGACGAGAACATCTCCTTTGAAGAGGCTGGGAAAATTGCGGGCGCTTCGCTCGCTGCGCAACTGCGCGATGTGAGCCTGGAAATCTACAAGCGCGCGCGGGAGTATGCGGCCAGCCGCGGCATCCTGATTGCCGATACAAAATTCGAATTCGGCCTCCTCGACGGCAAACTGATCTGGATTGACGAAGCGCTTACACCCGATTCCTCGCGCTTCTGGCCCGCGGACGGCTACGCGCCCGGGCGCGCTCAGCCTTCCTTCGACAAGCAGTTTGTGCGCGACTATCTGGAGCGCACGGGTTGGAATAAGCAGCCGCCCGGCCCCGTGCTTCCGCCGGACGTCGTTTCGGGAACGCAGGCCAAATACCGGGAAGCCTACCGGCGGCTGGTGGGACGCGAACTCGACGAAGCCCGTTAAGCTGCGAGCCGCGTTCGCGAGCGTGCGAGTGCAGATGATCGGAAAGGGCGGGCTTCGGCCCGCCGGAGAGTGCGGGCCATACTCGGAGGTCTTGGGGAGCCGGTTTTTGAACGCTGCGAAACGTCAGCGAGTGGAGCGAGTGCCATGAAGGACCAACTTGAAGGACTGGTCGGACAAATGGTGGAGCGCGGCATCATGTTCCAGGAGGCCGTCGGCGAATTCGAAAAGCGCTTCATCAAGCGCGTCCTGGACCGCTCCAATGGCAACCAGTCCCGCGCCGCCCGCGTGCTGGGCATTCACCGCAACACCCTGAGCCGTAAGATCGGCGCCTACAAGCTGGACCGCCGCGGCCACTAGGTTTGGAGTGCGGCGGCTAGCTAGCCGCCCGGGCCGGCGAGACAAGCAATCGCGCGCTTACGCCACCCGACGCGGCGCCCAAACCCGCACATCCTGCTCCCCGGAAAAATAAATCACCGGCGCCGCTTCCGGCAGCGCCACGCCCAGCGCCGTCGCCATCGTGTTCCTCCTCATCTCCGCCTCGGCGTTCCTCAACTTCCACGGCCGGTGGTGAATCTCTCCGCGAAAAATCTCTCCGCGCTCATCCGCCGCATACAGGCAATATCTCTCCGTCCACCAGTGCTCGAGCGTCCCGGCGCGCGGCTCCCACTCCTCACCAATCCCCCGGTAGCGCACATTCAATTCCGCCTCCGGCGACCCCGGATGCCTCCGTACGCTGCCGTACTCGATCCAGCCTGCGTTTTCCACGCTCCGCATCCGCGCCCGAAAATACGGCAGATGGAACCACGCCCGCGCCACGGCTACCGCTGCTGCATTGGCGGCGTCGAGACTGAAGAACCACACCCCAGGCTTCCCCCCATTGCTCACATACGTCCGCACATTCAATTCCGGAAACGCGGAGAGCCCTGGCACGCCCGGCGTGCCGCGCAGCCGCACTCCCGACATGCGGAAAGGAATCACCCCGATCCACGCGCGGCCCTCAAACGTATCGAGCGCGAGTTGCCTCGGAATCAGAGACTGCAACACACCAGCATTCACCGGCCAATGAGCAAACAGCAGCTCATGCCACCGCTGCGCCATCACCCATGGCCCCGCAGGCAACGCCCAGGGACGATGGCGGGTTTCGCTAAGCAGTGCTTTCATCAAATGGCGCCAGGGCGCACCGACGCGCCCGCACCCCAACTATATCGCCGGCAAAGCGGCGTGAGCAGTTTTCAATCGTCTCAAACAGAACGCGCGCGAGGAATCAGTGGAATGAATCGTAGAAAACCAACGGCGCCGCGAAAAGCGGTGCCGTTGGAGAAACTACGCGGCTGCCGGTCTAGGGCTTCCTGCCCGGCTTCTTCGCGGGCTTCTTGCCCTTTTCTTCCGGAATGTCTTCTGGATTCACCTTCACGTTCTCCCAGGTCAGGTAAAAGGGATCCGGGGTGTAACCGGTCAATTTCCCGGAGAAACGGAAAATGGAATCCTTCTCCAGCCGCGCAGTTTCCGGCTGCGCGGCAATCTTCAAATCGCCGTTTGGCGCCGTGCTGGCGTTCAATTCCTCTTCCTTGGTGCCCACAGCGGCCTTGAGGACGATCGCATCCGGAGTGGACGCGTTCACCTCATAGGCCTTGGCCAGCGCCTCGGGAAATTCGCCGTTGCACACCGCGAGCCAGGTCAGTTTGCCCTTGTCGCCCCCGGCCTTCAGGTCCGCGAGCACGGTCTCGATGTTGGCCGACTCGCGAACCTTTCCCAGGTCCGCCACGGTCGGAATGCTGAACGAGGCCGGCGGGTCCGCCGAATTCTGCGCCAACGCCAGCATCTGCGTGATCTGCGCATCCACCAGGGACTCGCAGCTCGGCAGCTGGTATTCGTAGATTTTGTCGTGCAGGAACTTGGTCACCTTGTCCGCATCCGGAACCTTCAGGTTGATGGCCCGCCCCAGCGCCCAGAAGCCCGCCACGCTCTGCGGAGGCGTCTCCAGCAGGTCGGCGAGACCCATGCGGTAGTCGTCCACGGCCTGCGTGGAATCGAGCGCCAGCGCGTCATGGTAGTACTGCGCCGCCGCCTTGTAGTCTTTCAGGTAGTACGACGCGCTCGCCGCCGTGTTCGTGAATTGCACCAGGTACTGCTTCTTGATCGCGGCCCACTGGTCGTCGGTGGCCTGCGCGGGTTTGGGGAACGCGCTCAAGACCTTCAAGCCTTCGAGCGCGGCGTCGCGGCCTTTGGTGGCTCCATCAGCCAGATCCGGGCTCTTCGCGTTGTAAGCGTATTCGAACGTCGCCGCACGGCGGTACTCCGCCTCCAGCTTTATGGCTGCGTTGATGTCCTGCAGCGCCAGCAGCTTGTCCAGATAGTCGATTACTTTGTTCCATTGGCGCAATCCGGCGTAGGTCTGCCAGTAGTCGTTATAAACGTATGAGAGGTATTCCGAGGTCGGGTACTTGGAAACGAAATCGTCCAGCAGCTTCAGCTTTGCCTGCGGGTTCTTCTCCGCGGAAGCAGCCTGGTAGGCGTCATACTCCGCCCGCGTCGCCTTGGGCCTGGTTGCCGCCTGCGCTGGTTCCGGCAGAGCCGCCGCGGAGCATATCTCCGCCGTGCACGCCACCAGCGCCAGCAAAGCCCCTAGCGCCGCGATACTCTTTCTCCGTGTTTTCATGGTGCGATGCTGCCTCCTATGCGCGTATCGCCTTCGCCATCCGGGGCAACTCCGGGGACCTGATTGCCTGCGGCCCGAGAAGGTTAAAGGGGCGAATTATAAGGAATGCGCGCGGCTCGCGCAAGAAATTCCGGCCCACCCGCACCATTCCGGCTGGGGCGGCCGGAGCGGCTTAGTCCCTTCATGCTACGATGCCCGCCTCGCGCCCAGTGTCGCCCGGAGGTACCCCGTGCCAGACCACCCATCTTTGTCGCAGGAAGTGGCCATCATCACCGGAGGAAGCCGCGGGATCGGCCTCGCCATTGCCCGTAAACTCGGCGCGATGGGAGCGCGCATTGCGCTCTGCGCCCGCACGGCGGAGGCGGCAGACCGCGCCGCCGCGGCCCTGCGCAGCGCGGGAATCGACGCTCTGGGCGTGGCGGCAGACGTGAGCGCCGCCGGCCCGGTTCGTCAGTTCGTCGCCCGCGTGCAGGAAACCTTCGGGGACGTCTCCATCCTGGTGAACAACGCGGGCGTCGGCGTTTTTCGTCCCGCGCAGGAACTCGAAGAAGCGGAGTGGGACCGTGTGCTCGACACCAACCTGAAGGGCGCCTACCTGGTGAGCCGCGAAGTGGCCCCGCAGATGATTCGCCAGAAGCGCGGCCACATCATCCATATCGCCTCACTGGCCGGGAAAAACACGTTTGCCGGCGGCGGCGCCTATTGCGCCTCGAAATGGGGCCTCCGCGGCCTGGCCGGATGCATGGCCGAAGACCTGCGCGGGCACGGCATCCGCGTAAGCGTGGTCTGCCCCGGCACGGTACACACGGAATTCTCGCCGCACCCCGGCAAAGATCCTTCGCGAATGCTCCAGCCGGAAGACGTTGCCCACGTGGTGGAAATGCTCGTCACGCAGGCCCCGAACAGCTTCGTAAGCGAAGTGGACCTGCGCCCCACGCAGAAGCCCTAGTGGCACAGGCTTCAGCCTGTTCGCCTTCCGTACGCTGCCGGCGGCGAACACACAGCGCAAGCCTCGCTTCACCACCGCCGACCAACCCTGTCATTCCGAAGCCCGGCGCCCCTTGCCGGGCCTTGCCGGCCATTGCCGGCCATTGCCGGCCATTGCCGGGATGAGGAACCCGCTCTTACCGGGAGCCCGCAGAATGTTCGCCATCCCACTACTCCTCTTGACAATAGTCGTTACAACGAGTATCGTAGGCTGGTGACCGGACGCATCCTGGCCGAACTGAAGCAGACGAGACCCTTCGCCTCCCTCGGGGCCGAAGCCCTCGTCAATCTGCTGCGCACCGCGGATACGGCGCAGCGCAGCCTGGCTGCGGTCTTGAAGCCGCACAGCCTTTCGCCCGAGCAGTACAACGTGCTCCGCATCCTGCGCGGCGCCGGCACAGACGGCCTGCCCTGCGGCGAAATCGCGGCGCGCATGATCACGCGCGACCCGGACATGACCCGCCTGCTCGACCGCCTCGAGGCCCGCGGCCTGATCGGCCGGGCCCGCGACACGAAGGATCGCCGCGTGGTCAATACGCGCATCCAGCCGGCCGGCCTGCGCCTGCTCGGGCGGCTGGATGGCCCCCTGGCCGCCGAGAATGAACGCCTGGTGGGCCACCTGGGGCCGAAGCGCCTCCGCATGCTCGTCGCTCTGCTGGAAGCCGTCCGCGAGGAGCGCTCCTGATGAAAGTTCCAACGAGAGCCCGCGTAAGAGCCGATAAGAGCGATGACCCGAGTTCCGATTTTCGGAAATGATGTAACCGCGACGGCGTGCCGCAGCTCTAACACGTCATCCCGGCAAGAAGACACAAAGGAGAACTACATGAAGAGGTTGATGATTGTTGCTGCCCTGACTGCTTTCGCTTCCCTGCCCTGCCTCGCGCAGACCACCACCTGGCAAGTGGATGCGGCGCACACGAACACGCAGTTCGGCGTGAAGCATCTGGGCATTTCCACCGTCAAGGGTGAATTCACCAAGACCACCGGCCAGATCGATCTCGATGAAAAAGACGTCAGCAAGTCCCGCGTGGAAGTGGTCGTCGACACCACCACGCTCGACACGCGCAACGCCAGCCGCGACAAAGACGTGAAGGGCGACGGCTATCTCGACGTCGAGAAATATCCGACCATGACCTTCAAGTCCAAGCGCATCACCTCCGCCGGCGACGGTAAACTGAAAATGACCGGCGATCTGACGCTCCACGGCATAACCAAGGAAGTCACCTTCGATGTGGACGGCCCGTCCGCGGCGATCACCGACCCGTGGAAGAATCTCCGCCGCGGCGCCTCCGCCACCGCCAAGATCAATCGCCACGACTTCAAGGTTGACGGCGGCGGCTCGCTGGTCGGCGACGATGTCTCCATCACCATCGACATGGAATTCGTACGCAAACCGTAAAGCTCCAGTAGCACCGGCAAGGCGCAGCGCCCCCGGCCGGCCACCGGCCGGGGCGCTGTCTGGCACGCCATACAGGAACCAATGAACGAGATCCTCCAATTCGTCTCGCGCCACGGTTACGTGGTGATCCTCGTCTGGGCATTCGCGGAACAGGCCGGCATGCCGGTGCCCGCGCTGCCTTTGCTCCTCTGCGCGGGTGCGCTCGCGGGGATGGGCCGGATGAATCTGTTCGCCGCCGCGTCGGTGGCCGTGCTGGGCGCGCTGGCCAGCGACGGGCTCTGGTACACGCTCGGCAGGCGCCGCGGCATCCGCGTGCTGAAGATGCTGTGCCGCATCTCGCTCGAGCCCGATTCGTGCGTGCGCAACACGCAGGGCGTGTTCGCCCGCTACGGCGCGCGCTCGCTTATGGTGGCCAAATTCGTTCCCGGCCTGGGCGCGGCTGCTCCGCCCCTGGCGGGTGTGGTGCGTATGCCGCTCCACCGGTTCATTCTGTTCGACTTTCTCGGAGCCTCGCTTTGGGCGTGGACGTATCTCAGCATCGGCTACATCTTCAGCGACCAGCTGGAAGACGTGGCCATGCGGGGCGGCCGCATCGGCGGGACGCTTCTTGTTCTGATCGCCTCGGCCTGCGCCGCTTTCCTCATCTGGAAATTCGCGCGGCGCCAGCGCTTTCTACGCAGCCTGCGGCTCGACCGCATCACTCCGGAAGAGCTGCGCACGAAAATGGACCAGGGAGAACAAGTCGTCGTCGTGGACTTGCGCCATCCCATGAGCATCGAGGCCGACCCCGAACTGATCCCCGGCGCAATCTGGATTGACCCCGAAACCATCGGCGCTCATTCCAGCGAATTGCCCCGCGACCGCGACATTATTCTCTATTGCGCCTGCCCCACGGAGGCCACCAGCGCCCGCGCGGCGCTGCTCCTGAAAAACCATGGCATCCAGCGCGTCCGCCCACTGGTTGGCGGGCTCGATAGCTGGCGCGAACTTGGTTATCCGATTGTGACCGTCGAAGACTCCGGCCTGCGCACGTTGGCCACGCTGGCTGCCGTCGCCGCGCCCTCCGCCACCGTGCGCGGCAGCAGCACCTGCCCCGGCCCTTCCGGGACGAAATGAATCGAGGAGAAAAGAAATGACGAACGCAGCGCCGGCAGATTTCCCCATCAACGATCTTCTCGCCAACCGCTGGAGCCCGCGGGCATTCGCGGACCGGCCCGTGGACGCGGCCACGCTGCGGCAATTGTTTGAAGCCGCGCGCTGGGCCGCGTCCTGCTTCGGCGAACAGCCCTGGTTTTACCTGGTGGCCGCGCGCGAGAAGCCCGAGGAATTTCAGAAGATGCTCGCCTGCCTGGTGGAGTTCAACCAGGTGTGGGCCAAGGCCGCGCCGGTTCTGGCAATTTCCGTGGCCCGCGCAGGGCTCAAAAAGGACGGCTCGCCAAATCGCCTTGCCTGGCACGACGTGGGCGCCGCATCCGCCTCGCTCTCGATCGAGGCCACGGCGCTCGGACTCTATGTGCACCAGATGGGCGGCTTCGATCCCAACCGCGCGCGGGAAGCCTACGGCATCCCGCCCGGCTACGACGCCGTTGCCGCCATAGCGATCGGCTACCTCGGCGATCCGGCATCGCTGCCGGAAAAGCTGCGCGAACGGGAACTCGCTCCCCGCACGCGCAAGCCCATGTCCGATTTCGTTTTCTCCGGCGGCTGGGACTCCCCCGCCCCGTTCGTGAAGGGCCCGAAGTAGCAATCGTCTAGAGCGCTGTTCTACGCCGGTCCGTCATCCCTCGCCCGCCGCGGCAGGCGAGGGACGTGCTTCCGCGCGGCTTTTCAGTTTTCTATTTGCTTCCGACCAATAAGCAACAGAGCAGCGGGAACCGCTGATCGAAAGGAGAAGTCATGATTCAAATCATTCCGTCCGCCGATCG
>DATFZR010000503.1:0-7500 GCA_035314265.1 Candidatus Acidiferrales bacterium | reverse complement strand
ATCGGCCGATCGCCTCGATCGAACCCGGCTACGTATACCGGCGTCTTCGCTCCCATCCGCGAACTCTTTTCCATGCTCCCGGAATCCCGCGAACGCGGCTACCGTCCCGGACGCTTCAGCTTCAACGTGAAAGGCGGACGCTGCGAAGCATGTCAGGGCGGCGGCTTGCGCCGCATCGAAATGAATTTCCTCCCGGACGTCTACGTCACCTGCGAAGTCTGCCGCGGCCGCCGCTACAACTCCGAGACGCTCTCCGTGCGCTACAAGGGCCACTCCATCGCCGACCTGCTCGAAATGTCCATTGAAGAAGCGAGTCGCGTTCTGGAAAATATCCCGCAGGTGCGGCTGAAACTCGATACGATGGTGGACGTGGGCCTCGGTTACGTAAAGCTCGGGCAGCCCGCCACCACGCTCTCCGGCGGCGAAGCCCAGCGCATCAAACTGGCCCGCGAACTCTCCCGCCGGCAAACCGGCCGCACGCTCTACCTGCTGGACGAGCCCACCACCGGCCTCCATTTCGACGACGTGAAGAAGCTGATGCACGTGCTCAACCGCCTCGTGGACCTGGGTAACTCCGTGTTCGTCATCGAGCACCACCTGGACGTGATCAAACAGGCGGACTGGGTGCTGGACCTCGGCCCGGAAGGCGGCGAGGATGGCGGACGCATCGTCGCCCAGGGAACGCCGGAGCAGGTTGCGCGCTCGAAAAAATCCTACACTGGCGCGGCTCTCGCTCGCGTGCTCGACGTCACGCGACTCGACCCCGAGAACGGCGGCGCCACGGTCCCGCTGCCGCGGCGTGGACCTGGCGGCAACGGAAAGCCAAAGTGAACGGCGTAGATGGGATCGAGCATTGCCCCGAGTGCGCGGGAGAAATCCCCCCGGGCACAAAGGAATGTCCGGTGTGTTCGAGCCGCGGCGGGCTCCTCTCCGGCCCCTCGCGCCAGGCAGCCACGCTGTTCAGCCTGCTCCTTCTCGGCGCGCTCTTCATCTTCACCGGCTTCGCCACCCAGGCATTTCACCGGCACGAAAAAGAACTCGCAGACGAGTGGGTGCGCAACGCACAGGCGGACCTGGCCGCCGGAGATCCCAACCAGGCGCTCGACGCCCTGCGCAACGCGCTCGTCTACTCGAAGGACAATCGCGAATACCAATTGCGGCTTGCCCAGACGCTCGTGGCCGCCAACCGTGATGACGAGGCTCGCCCCTATCTTCTGTCCCTTTGGGAACACGAACCCGGCAACGCCGACGTGAATCTCGAACTCGCCCGCCTGGCAGCGCGCCGCGGTGATGTCGCGGAGGCGCTCCGCTACTACCACGGCAGCATCTACGGCCAATGGGACTCGAATGTGGTGGAACAGAGACGCAACACGCGTCTCGAGCTGATTCGGTACCTCACGGCCCACGCGCTCAAACAGCAGGCGCTCTCCGAGATCATCGCCCTGGCCGCGAACCTCCCGCCGGACGCCGCGCTCCAGGCCATGGCTGGAAACTTGTTCCTCGAACAGGGCAGCTTCGACCGCGCCCTCGCGCGGTTCCGCGAGGCGCTTCGCCTCGATCCTAAGAGCGTGCGGGCCCTTCTGGGCGCGGGCCACGCCTCGTTTGAAGCGGGAAATTTCTCCGATGCGGAAGGCTATCTCGAGCGCGCCATCCACCTCGCCCCGCGCGACGAACAGGCTGCCGCCCAGCTCGAGATTTCTCGCGCGGTTCTTTCGCTCGATCCGTACGTCCACGGACTCTCTGCCGGCGCCCGTGCACAACGGGCTCTGCGCGATTTTGCGCTCGCCCAGGCGCGCCTGGCCGGTTGCATCCCCCCGCCGGGAAGCGCAGCCGCCGTGCGTCTTGCAGACCTCGCCCAGCGCAGCGCCGCCATCAAAACGAAAGTAAACCCCGGCGCATTGCAGCGCGACATGGACCTCTTCGATTCCGCGGGTGAACTGGCTCTGGACGTGGAGACGGCCGTGGCGCAGGCCTGCGGTCCCGGCTCCACAGAGGACCAGGCGCTCGCCCTGATTGCAAAATATCACCATGGAGCGGCTCAGTGAGCGACCCCTCTGCCGCGTCCTCGCCGGCCGGCTTCCTCACCAACGCAAGATCCCGCGTTGCCCGCTTCCTCTCCGGCTCGCTCCTGCCGGAAGGCCAGTTCTTCTTCTTTCTCTCCATTGTGATCGGTCTCTTCGGAGGCCTCAGCGTCGTTTGCTTTCGCCTGTCCATAGACACGATGCGCTTGTGGCTTCTTGGGTCATCGCTGCGTCCCCCCGCGTTGCGCGTGCTGCTGGTGCCCACGATCGCCGGCCTGGTGGTTGCCGTTCTCGTCCTGCGTTTCTTTCCGCGGGTGCGCGGCAGCGGCGTCAACCAGACCAAAGCCGCCGTGTACATCTTCGACGGCCGCGTCCCCTTCAACACCGTGATCGGAAAATTCATCACCTGCGCCCTGGGCATCGGCGCGGGCCACTCGCTCGGCCCGGAGGACCCTTCGCTGCAGATCGGCGCGGGTATCGCCTCCGCGATGGGCCGGCGCATGCACCTTTCGCAGGAGAAGCTGCGCCTGCTTGCTCCCGTCGGCGCGGCAGCGGGCCTGGCCGCGGCCTTCAATGCCCCGATTTCCGCCGTCCTGTTTGTGATCGAGGAGGTCATCGGAAACTGGAGCGCCGGCGTCCTGGGCGCCGTCGTGGTCTCCGCCGTCGCCAGCGTCACTGTCTCGCGCTGGTTCCTCGGCGATGCTCCGCTCTTCCGCGTTCCCGCGTTCCACCTGCGCCATCCCGTCGAATTGCTCGCGTACGTTGTGCTGGGAATCGCCAGCGGCTACTTCTCCGTGTTTTTTCTGAAAGTCGTGTTGACGCTGCGCCCGCTCTTGCAACGGCTGCCTCGCTGGTCGCACTACTTCCAGCCGGCTGTGGCGGGGCTGCTGATCGGCGTCATCGGCTTGCGTTTCCCGCAGGTGATGGGCGCGGGCTACGACTACATTGACCAGGCTCTTCACGACCAGTTTGCCTGGCACCTGCTCTTGCTGCTGGCCCTGCTCAAACTCGTCTCCACGTCCGCGAGTTTTGTCAGTGGAGTACCGGGCGGGCTGTTTGCGCCGGTCCTGTTCATGGGGGCCATGCTGGGCGGCGCCGTGGGCGGCTTCGAAAACCACTTTTTTCCGCAGCTTTCCGGCCACGTGGGCTCTTTCGCCCTAGTGGGCATGGGCACGCTCTTCGCCGGCATCATGCGCGTTCCCATGACCTCCATCTTCATGGTCATCGAAATCACGGGAGACTATTCCGTGATTGTGCCGGTCATGATCTCAAACGCCATCGCCTACTTGATTTCGCGGCAGCACCAGCGCGTCACCCTGTTCGACGAGCTTTCCCGCCAGGACGGCATGAATCTCCCCTCCATGGAAGAGCGCCGTGAGGAGATGCAGCTTCGCGTGGAAAGCGCCATGCGCTGGTTCCAGGTTCCCGCGCTTGCCGCCGGCGAATCCGTGCGCGCCGCCCGCGACCGCGTGAAGGACGCACGCGAGCCGTATCTGCTCGTCATCGGCGACTTCGGCTGGGGTGGTTTCCCCGCGGAGATGCTCACTTCCGCAGATGGAAAAGCTCCGGACGACGCCCGCGTCGAATCCCTCTGCACGCACCGCGGCCTCCCTACACTGCATCCGGACGAAGCCCTGGAGACGGCGCTCCGCCTGCTCGAAGATCATCCCTTGCTCCCCGTTGTTCGGCGCACAGATCACAGCGTCCTTCAGGGTGTCGTCGGCCTCCAGGACATTCTGAAAGCCTACCGCCGCGACGAAGAAACCGGACATTCCGCCCAGCCGTCGTTGTGATTGCCTGCCGGGGGCTCCCGGCGCTAGAGTGCTTCCGTCCCAATGAGCATCTACGACCTCGCTCCCCTCTCGCTTGCAAAAACGCGCACGTTCCCGCTAGCCCGCCGGCCGGGCAAAGTGAGCGTGCGCGACTTCGCGGTTCCCCACCGGCCCGGCGCCGGGATTCGCGCCTGGCTCGATTCCCTGCCGCACATCCTGGCCGCAGACAATTTCCGCGCCGTGGTCCGTGCCATAGCTGCGGCGCGCCGGCGGCGGCGTCCCGTGCTGTGGGGCATCGGCGGCCACGTGATCAAAGTCGGGCTCGCTCCCGTCCTGATCGATCTCGCCCGCCGAGGCTACATCGCAGGAATCGCCATGAACGGCGCGGCATTGGTGCACGACTTTGAAATTGCCCTGGTGGGCCGCACTTCTGAAGACGTGCCGGAAGTGCTGGGAAGCGGCAAATTTGGAATGGCCCATGAGACCGGCCTCTATCTGAACGAAGCCGCCGTCGGAGCCGCGCGCGGCGGCATCGGGCTCGGCGAAGCGGCGGGGAAACTTCTCTCCAATCGCAGGATGAAAGCCCGCTATCCGCAGCACAGCCTGCTCGTCGCCGCATACGCCGCGCGCATTCCCGTCACCGTCCATCTGGCCATCGGCACAGACACGCCGCACATGCACCCGTCGGCAGACGGAGCGTCGCTGGGCCAGTCCACGCACCATGATTTCCGCCTGTTCTGCGCTCTCGTCCAGAAAATGCAGCCCGGCGGCGTGTACCTGAACTGGGGCTCCGCGGTCCTGCTGCCGGAGATTTTCTTGAAAGCCGTCTCCGTGGTCCGCAATCTGGGCACGCGCCTCGCGCCCATCACCACCGCCAACTTCGATTTCCAACAGCACTATCGCCCGCTCGAGAACGTCGTGCGGCGGCCCACCGCGGCCCCGGGCTCGCATGGCTACGCCATCACCGGCCATCACGAGATTCTGCTGCCACTTCTTGCCGCCGCTCTCCTGGAAACGGCCGGCCGTTCACGGCGCAGCCGATGAGCGAGCTCGGCCAACCGGCTTTCCCGGCGGAACCCGCTGTCGTGGAGTCTTCCGTCGCGGCTCCCGCACCGCTTCCGCCTCCGGCCACTCGCGTGCTTCCCGCCGACATCGATACGCCGTGGGGCATCATGGATCTGCTGCTCTTTTTTGTCTTCGCTATTGCCATGCTTTTCCTGCTGTCCGCCGTTTTGTCCGGGATTGCCGTGGCGCAGTTCGGCGTGCCGTTCACCGAAATCGAACATTACAGCGCCACGAACGCCGGCTTCGTCGTCGTGCAGCAGGTAATTTGGTTTGGAGTTCTCCTGCTTTTTCTCTACGCCGTGGTCCATCGCAGAACCGTGCAACCATTCTGGCGCGCGGTCGGCTGGCGGGGATTGCACGTCGCCAGGCTGCGCCCGTTGGCCGCGGTTCTTCTATTCCTGGCCTGCGGCGTCGTACTCGGCATCGGAGCCGATATCGCCACCCTGTTTTACAACACTGAAAAGCATCTGCCCATACAGGATCTGTTTGCCAGTCCCCACGGACTGCCGTATCTGATGGCCTTCGGGATACTCGTTGCCCCGTTCGCGGAGGAGACCGTGTTCCGCGGCTACGTTTATCCGGTGCTGGCGCGGGAATTTGGAATCGTTGCGGGGACGGCGCTTACCGGAATCCTGTTCGGTCTGGTTCACGTGCCCCAGCTCCGCGGCGGCTGGGGACAGATCGCCACGCTCACCGCTGTGGGTCTGGCTTTGACCGCCATACGCGCCGCGGCGCGCTCCGTCACTGCAAGTTATCTGGCGCATCTCGGCTACAACACCTTTCTCTTTTCGGGAGTTTTGCTGGACCCAGAGACGCTGCGCCATTTGTGGCGGTGACGAGCGCTATTTTCCAGCAAGGTTCTTCAAGGAATCCTCGTAGGGCGCGCGCGCCACGCCTTTTTCCGTGATGATTGCGGTGATCCACTTGGCAGGAGTTATGTCGAAGGCGAAGTGCCCAACGGGCACGTCTGGAGCGATGCGCACGCCGCGGACATGGAGCACTTCCTCTGCCGAGCGCTCCTCGATCGTAATCGAGTCGCCGTTGGGAATCGAGAGGTCCAGCGTGGACGTGGGCGCGGCCACGTAGAACGGCACCTCGTGCTCGCGCGCCAGCACGGCCATCTGGTACGTGCCGATTTTGTTTGCCGTGTCGCCGTTTGCGGCGATGCGGTCAGCACCCACCACGATTGCTCCCACCTCGTGAGTCTTCAGGCAGTGGCCCACCATGTTGTCTGTGATCAGCATCAGCGGGATGCCCGCCTTCTGCAGTTCCCACGCGGTGAGCCGCGCTCCTTGCAAGTACGGCCGCGTTTCCGGCACCAGAACTTCCAGTTCGTGTCCCAGGCTTACGGCGATGCGAATCACGCCCAACGCCGTGCCGATTCCCGCCGTGGCCAGCGCTCCCGCGTTGCACTGCGTCATCACGCGTCCCTTGCGCGGCATGAGCGGCGCGCCGTGGTGGCCGATGGCCTCGTCGTGCTCTTTCTTTTCCTGATGCACCAAGTGCGCTTCGCGGACCATCGCGCCCCGCACGTCATCCAGCACTCTTCCGGGGGAGCCAGTGCCCGTGGCTGACTCGCAGGCGGCGTCAAATGCTCTACGCATCCGCGCGATGGCCCAGAAGAGGTCCACTGCCGTGGGCCGCGTCTTCGAAAAAACGTCGCAGATCACTTCAAACTCCGCGCGCAGATCCTCGAGGGTCGCCGCCGGCGACCGCTCCACGCCGATGGCCATGCCCATGGCCGCGGCCACACCGATGGCCGGCGCCCCGCGGATCTCCATGTCGAGGATCGCCCGCGCCACGTGCTGATAATCCGTGTACGTGTTGCGCACTTCGCGGTCCGGCAGCAGGCGCTGGTCGAGCACAACAACGCCGCAGTGCCGCCACTCGATGGGCTGCGCCACGTGCAACGACGTTTTGGTCCCCGCTTCCACGGCACCATTGTAGACCAAACGGCAGGGCAGCCGCCGGGCCAGTGCAAAATACAGCGCCGCGCGGCTCCTCTACGATTCGCGACATTACTGTTTCCTCCTTTGTTCTGCGTTGAGAGACGGCGCGTCAGGCCCGCGCCGTCGCCGGGCCCGTGCCGAATTTCTGCGTCGCGTAGCCGACGATCAGCCCTACGAGACCGCCGGGAAGCATGATCTCGAAATAGTATTTGTGCTGCATGTTGGCCACAAAGAAGGCCAGCAGCAGCCCCACGCCCAATCCGAAAAGAATCCCCAGCGGAAGCGAGTTCACCTTGCGCGCGAACCACCCGATCAGCACGCCGGCCACCAGCCCCTTTGCCGTGGAACCGATCACGATGCTCAGAATCTGCGCCCTCACATCGGGTGTGAACCACGCCGTCCAGCCGTCGAAAAACCCGAGAACGGTTCCCAGGATCACGCCGATCAGTATCTTGTTCATCGCTCGTCTCCCCTGCATTCCAGACTGCGCGCCGCCTTCATTTCCGCGGTCGCTCGTCCTATACACCATGTTTCAGCGTTCCTTTAGCGCCCGGCCAGCAAAATCATCAGCACCCGGGTAATCAGGTACGCGAGGACCAGCCACACCACCACCTGATGCCGCCGCAGGATGCGGTGCGCGCGGCGGAAGAGGTTGTCCGGATAGGCTTCGAGCGGGAGGCCGTCCAGATAGCG
>DATFZR010000502.1:0-2009 GCA_035314265.1 Candidatus Acidiferrales bacterium | reverse complement strand
CAAGAACGAAGTCGTCGTGGCCCACGACGGTCTGGAGGCCGTGAATTACCTGTTTGCAGAGGGCCCCTACTCCGGGCGCGACGCGGAGCGGATGCCCCAGGTGATCCTCCTCGATTTGAAGCTGCCCAAGCTCGACGGATTCGAAGTACTGCGCCGGATACGCGCCGACGAGCGCACCCGCCTGCTGCCCGTGGTGATTCTCACCACCTCCAACGAAGAGCAGGACCGCGTGAAAGGCTACGGCCTCGGCGCCAACAGCTACGTCCGCAAGCCGGTCGAGTTCGGGGAATTTATCCACGCGGTCAAGCAGTTGGGCCTTTACTGGCTGTTGCTCAACCAGAATGCCCCGCCGTCGAACAGGAGGACCTGATGCCCGCGCCTCTTCGAGCGCTGCTGGTGGAAGATTCTGAAGACGACGCCCTGCTCCTCGTCCGGGAGCTCAAGCGGGGAGGCTACGATATCGAGCACCTGCGCGTGGATTCCTCCGTGGCGCTGCATTCCGCGCTCGATTCCGGCAAGTGGGACATCGTCCTTTCCGACTATTCCATGCCCGGTTTTTCCGGCACCGAGGCGCTTTCCGTGTTGCGGGGCCGCAACGTGGACATCCCCTTCATCTTCGTCTCCGGAACCATAGGGGAAGAGATGGCGGTAAGCGCGCTCAAGTCCGGTGCGCAGGACTACGTGCTCAAGGGGAATCTGAAGCGCCTGCTGAGCGCCGTGGAACGCGCCCTGCGGGAAGCGGAGGGAAAAAAGGAGCGGCGGCGGCTGGAAACCCAGGTGAACCAGTTGGCGCGGTTTGAAGCCATTGGCAGGCTGGCGGGCGGGATCGCTCACGACTTCAACAACGTGCTCGGCTCGATTCTGGGCTGGGCGGAACTCGGGCAAGGCGACCTTCCCGAAGGGCATCGCGCGCGGGAACGCCTGCTCAAGATTCGCGCGCAGGCGGAGCGCGCCGCCGCGCTCACCCGCCAATTGCTGGCCTTTGCGCGCCGCCAGGTGCTGCAGCCGCAGAACCTGGACGTCAACGCACTGGTCAGTGAGTCCGTCAGCCTGATGGGCAAAGTGATTGGCGAAAACGTGCACATCGAACTGTCGCTGGCGCCGGAGATGGAGCCGGCTTGGGCAGACGCCAGCCAGATCGAGCAGATCGTGATGAACCTGTGCATCAACGCGCGCGACGCCATGCCCAACGGCGGCCGGCTGGCCATCTCCACCCAGGCCACGGAGCTGAAGCCCGACGCCAACGAGTACCGGCCGTACATCCGGCCGGGACGCTACATTCTGCTTTCTGTGGCGGACACCGGAACGGGCATGGATACGGTGGCCCTCGATCATATTTTCGAGCCATTCTTCACCACAAAAGAGCCGGGAAAGGGCACCGGCCTGGGCCTGGCCACCGTCTACGGGATCGTCAAACAGCATAACGGGATCATCGAGGTGGAAAGCGAGCAGGGGAAGGGAACGCGCTTCCGCGTATACCTGCCTGTGGGTGCGGGAGCCGTGGCCGCCCGCGAGAAGAAGCCCGCCATCGAAGTCCGTCGCGGCACGGAAACCATCCTGATTGCGGAAGACAACGACGACCTCCGCGAAGCCGCCCGGGAAATGATCGAGGCGCTGGGCTACCGCGTGCTCCTGGCGCATGACGGCGAAGAAGCCGTGCAGATCTTTGCCGAAAACAGCAAGGCCATAGACCTGGTGCTTCTCGACGTGGTGATGCCGCGCATGAAAGGAACCGTGGCGCTGGCCGCAATCGCCGCCATCAAACCGGGCATGCCGGCGATCTTCACCACCGGGTACGCCAGCGAAGCAGACTCGCTGGCCGCCAACCGGCGGAAACGCGTAGCCATCCTGCAGAAGCCGTACGGCACAGCGACGCTCGGCCAGCAAATCCGCGCGCTGCTCGACGAGCCGGCGTAAGGAGAGGGGCGCTGGGAGAGAAGCGTCCCCCGCACGCGCGCGTTTCTCCGCCCCTCGCGTTAAGATGGGCGTGTGCAGCGCTTACTGCAAAT
>DATFZR010000501.1:0-10490 GCA_035314265.1 Candidatus Acidiferrales bacterium | reverse complement strand
ATACGCGAGGCTAGCATAGAGGACCACGAGAATCAACGCGAAGCGGGCGAAAAACCGCGCCAGTACGCCCTTGGGGATGCGCGTCCTTGCTGCGCCCTCCTGCACGCTGGAGACCTGCTCGATGGCGTCCAGTCCCTGCTTCAGCCAGCGGAAATTCAGCCAAGCCAGGCCGGTGCCGAGGGCGGCTGCACCTGCCGCGATCGCGCTCCCGAAGTAGCCGGCGATCGCAGTTACCAGCACTCCGGTGACGACCACCCCTCGCTCGATCCGCTGTTTGACGGCCGTCGGGGAGAAACGATCAGGATGCACGGCCGGATCCCGAGCGGGCAAGGCGCCGCACCACATCCCTCATGCCCCCAGCCAGTCCGAGGGCGCCCAGTAAGAGCAGGAAAATCGGTGAGCTGTGAAGCCGGCCATCCAGCCAGTAGCCGATGCCGCCGCCAGCCGCCACGGAAGCTACAAGAATAAACGGCAGCTCTACTGCGAGAACCATCTGCTGAGCCATGCTTGCCCGCACATCAGGCGCCGGCGGCTTCTCCGGGGGTCGAGTGATCGTAGGAGCCATGCTGGTCTTCCCTCAGTGTAACCGGAAGAATGCACGCTTGGCGAGACAGAGAGGCGGCCTAAGGGCGGCGAGACCCTGCACGGCTCGTAACTGATGAGCTTTATGAGAATCCAGATGATGCCGCCGCAAACGCAAGAAAGCCCTGCCGGACATCCGGCAGGGCTTCCCCGAAGAAACGAATAAGAAACGAAGCTATATCCGCGATCTAGGTGGTGATCGCAGCCAGGCCCGGCAGGGCGCCTTTACGTTTCATCAGGAACCCGAGACCTGCGAGCCCCGCACTGAGAAGAATCGGGGCGCCAGGTTCGGGAGCGGGCGTGATGGTCACGTCCGCGCTGGTGACGGTGCCGGAACTCGACAGGAAGATGGCGAAACCGCTGTCCGTGCCGGAAGGCTTGCCAAAGTACGCTTGAGCGTCTAATGGAATGGTTGGCCAGTTCGCGCTGAAGTCGACGTCTGTGCTGGCCGTGCCGTTGAGCGACTGGAAGTTGGTGATCTGCCCGGAGAATACTTCGCCGCTCAGGGCGCCTTGGCCGATGATGGAGATCGCGTCCGTTGAAGTGTCGAACGCGAGAGTGAATAACCCACCGGGGTAAAAGAGAGAGCTGACGGTGATCCCCGTTGTGCTGAAATTCCCGTCGGGGGTGGCCGTGACGCCGCCATTGCAGTTCGCCGAGCAGGCAAAGTCGATGAAGATGTCGTCCGCTCGTGCGGTCTGCGCTGACAGGGTTGCGAACAGTACCGCGGCCCCGGCCAGAAGCAGCCTCGACACTAACTTACGTACTCTCAAAGGCACCTCCGAAGTTCCTTTGTAAGTCCCTTTCCTGACTAACCGCTGCGGAGGACCTGGGAGCATAGGATCCACGGTCAATCGCTAAGGAGCAATCGGGGTGCCGACCGGCCCGGAGGGCCACTTCCTGTATTTTCAATCACTTACGAGGCATGCGGGGATCCCATTTTCAGGAAGGTGCAAAGCTTTTCATCCTTCTCAGGACATTCGAGGGCACGGCGGTCCATTTATTGTGCTATGCCGCAGGGTAGGCAAAGCAGGGAAAGACTTCCTCAGCAGCGAGTTAGAACGGCAATAGCTTCCAGAGTCCCTTCTTCTTCTTACTCGAGGACTCTTCAGGATTCTGGGCGCGTTTCTTCGCGTTAGGGTCGTCGTGATTGGGAAGCAAGTCCGGCAGCGCAGGCGGCTTCGGAGCGTCCGCCGTGGGGTCGCCCGTGGCGTTCGGATCGGTGGTTGTGCTCGCGTCCCCGCTTCCGACGGGTGTCGTCTCTTGCGGCGTAACGGTGCGCACCGGCGGCGGACCACCGCGTGCCGTCGAACCGCCACCCGCGCCGCCCGTCGTCACGATGTCCGTGGTCCCGCCCCCAGCGAGCGTCTCCCCGCCCTCCTGCCCCGGAGGGTTCATCTGCGGCGTTCCCGAGTGTGAGGCCGTGTTGACGTTCGGGCCGTTCTTGAACATGCTGGCGGCTTTATGCGTCACGCTTTCCTTCTGCTTGGGAAGGTCCTTCTCACTTTGCATGCGTGCCAGCGCATCCGGGTTCGGCTGGGGGATAGGCACGCCGGCCTTCTCCATGCGGTTCTTGGCATCCTGCGCGTGAGGAGAAAGAGGGTAGTCGCGCACGATGCGCCGGTAGTAGTCCGTGGCGTACGGCTGCAGCTTCTCGTAGC
The DNA here is from genome assembly GCA_035314265.1 of Candidatus Acidiferrales bacterium. Classification (GTDB taxonomy): domain Bacteria; phylum Acidobacteriota; class Terriglobia; order Acidiferrales; family UBA7541; genus JOPF136. The sequence continues at coordinate 8,247 of DATFZR010000501.1, read as the reverse complement.
GCTCGGCGGAATTGGCCAGCATCCACAGGGCTTCGTCCGAGTGGCTGTATAGCGGATAGCGATCCACGATTTCCGTCAGGCGATGTGCCGAAGCGTTGTAGGACCCCTTGGTGTAGTAATACCTGGCCACGCGATAGTCGGCCTCGGCGATCACTTCCTGAACCTCGCGCAGCCGTTGCTCCACCTGCGTCGCCTGGGCGCCCTGCGGATACTTCAGCAGGTAGTTCTGGAATTCCTGCTCGGCGAGCTGCACCTGAGTCGAGTCGCGGTCTGGCTTCTCCATCTGGCGGAAATGGGCCATGGCCACCTGGTATTGCGCGTAAGAGGCCTCATCCAGATAGGGAAAGAAGGTCATGAAATCCTTGTACTCGTTGACGGCCTGGGCCAATCCTTCCGTGGTGCCTTCCTTGTAGTAGGAGTCGGCGATGGCCAGCTTTGCCTTGGCCACGTATTCGCTGTCCGGATACGTATTCAGCAGGGTCTGCAAGCTGAAGCGGGCTACGGTCTCCCGGCCATGCTGGATATCGTCCATGGCGCGATCGTAGAGCACCTTGTCCGGCTCGGCCGTCGTGTCCGCGCCTTGCGTCACCACTTGCTTCTTCTCGCAGGCAGCCACCAGAAGAGTTGCGGCCAGCAACGCCACGGTCCCGAACGCCCGGTAAGAACCTTTTCGCATCACGCCCTCTGCGCCAGTGCGTCCATGCCCGCTTGGCGAAGTTTCCGGACCGCTTCCGCTGGATCCGCCTGGTGGAACACCGACGTGCCCGCCACCAGAATTTCCCCTCCGGCCCGCGTGATGTCCGCCACGGTGTCCATGGCCACGCCGCCGTCCACTTGAATCCTGTACTTGTAGCCGCCCTGCTCGCGAAGTTCCCGCAGACGGCGCATCTTGCCGAGTGCCGCAGGCAGGAATTTCTGGCCACCGAATCCGGGATTCACCGACATCACCAGCACCACGTCCACCTCCGGCAGCACTTCCATGAGCGTGCTTACCGGCGTGGCCGGATTGATGGCCACACCCACTCCGAGCTTGCGGTGCCGGATGGAAGCCAGCAAACGCTGCAGGTGGTAGTTCCCCTCTTGATGAACGATCAGCGAATCCGCCCCCGCGTCCGCAAACGCGTCAACCCACCGGTCCGGCGCGTCGATCATGAGATGCACGTCCAGCGGGAGGCGGGTTGCCTTGCGAAGGCCCTCCACCACGGGAAGTCCGATGGAGATGTTGGGCACAAAGTGGCCGTCCATCACGTCCACGTGCACCAGTTCCGCGCCGCCTTTTTCAATGGTCTGGACGGCTTGCCCCAAAGCGGCAAAATCTGCGGCGAGAATGGAGGGGGCGATCTCGATCGGTGGCCTCATTTAGCGAACCATTTTAGCACAGGGTTCAGCCCCCCAACTGCACGTCCACAAGAGTGCCGGAAACGACACGGCTCCCCCGCGGAACCGACTGGCCCACTACCAAGCCCCTTTTCTCCGGCGCCGCGGGTACCGTGGCGTACTTTCCGAGCGCGAGCCCTGCGCCCGCCAGCCTGCGTTGCGCCTCCGACGGCAGCGATCCCGTCAGGTCAGGCATGATGTACACGGTTTCCGCGGTCCCCAGGGAAACGAGCAGGTCCACGCGAGGACTGTGCGTGGCCTTCAGGCTGCTCGGCGGGTCCTGCTGCAGCACGGTATCTGCGTCCAAATCCTTGAGGTGAACGCTGGACACGTGGCCCAACTGCATTCCAGCCTCAAGAATGCCGATGCGCGCCGAGCGTTCGCTCTTCCCCACCAGATCCGGCACCGGCAGCGCCTGCGAGCCGAGGCTGATCACCACGTGCACGCGCTGGCCCTTCCTGACGCTTTCACCCGGCCGGGGGCTCTGGCGAACCACGCTATCGGGCGGCACGGCGCTGTACACGCGGTCCTCTATCTTGATACCCAGGCCGAGATCGGCCAGCCGCGACTGCGCATCGCCTGCGTGCAACCGCGAAAGATCCGGCACGCGCACCTCGCGCCCGTGGATGGTAAAGCGAATGGCCAGCAGCATGCTAAGGAAGGCGACGGCCACAAGAACAAAAATCCGCACCGTCACGCGGAGAAACCACTGAATGGATTGGCGAAAGGCCATGCGGCAGACTCTCAACGCGAGGCTACCACGCGGCGCGATGCCCATCAACGGGTGCGCGCGCCGCACAGGTAGCCACGGTCCCGCTCAGCGGGACCGTGGGCATTCCCTATGACCGCTCGATAGCCGCGGCAAAAAAGCCGTCTGTCCCATGCAGCCAGGGCAACGCGCGAAAGAATCCGAGCCCGTCGAAAAACCCGTGGCTCTCAACCCCCGCGCGCAAATGCGGCGCGAGCGCCGATTGGGCGCTCACCACGCGAGCGCCCGCGCACGCCGCCAGCGCATGCGCCACAACCTCTTCGTTCTCCTCCGGCTCGAGCGAACACGTCGAGTACACCAGCCGTCCCCCCGGCGCCAGATGCGCCAGCGCGCGCGTCAGCAGTGCCTTCTGCTTTCCGCCGAGAGCCGCCACGTCTTCCACGCCCAGCCGCCAGCGAATCTCCGGATTCCTCGCCAGGGTGCCGGTGCCGGAACACGGCGCGTCGAGCAGAACGCGCTCGAACTGAGTGTCGAACGGCAGCGGCGCTGTCCCATCGAGCGCCACTGCATGCACGTTGCCCGCGCCCAGCCTGCCAAGAAACGCGCGCATCTCCCGTAGCCGGTGCTGGTGTACGTCGCCGGCCACCACGATTCCCTGCCCCGCCTGCCGCGCCAGCCGCGCCGTTTTTCCCCCAGGCGCCGCGCATGCATCGAGCACACGCTGGCCCGGCCGCACGTCCAGCAGCAACGGAACCATTTGCGACGCTTCGTCCTGGATCAAGATGCGGCCCTCGCGCAACGCGCGAGCGCCGCCCACTCCACCCTGGGGCACCCCGCGCAGTTCGATGGCCGCCGCCAGCCATCCTGCCGGCGCGGCTTCGAAGCCGTCTTCCGCCAGCGAGGCCACGGTTGCGTCCACATCCCCCGCGTCGAGCACGCCCGCGCACAATCGCGCCGGGCGGTTGCCGCATTCGATCAGCGCTCGCGCGTCCTGCTCGCCATACCGCGCGAGCCAGCGTTCCACGAGCCAGGTGGGATGCGAGCCCAGAATTCCCAGCCGTTCCGCGGCGCCCAGGTCCGCTGGAAGCGCAGCTTCCAACGGCCCTTTCAGGTTCGGATCGCGCGCCGCGCGGCGCAGCGCGGCGTTCACCAGTCCCGCCGCAGACCGTTTTCGCGCGCGCTTCGCCAACTCCACGCTTTCGTTCACCGCCGCAGGCTCCGGCACGCGCGAAAGGAATCGCAGTTGATAGAGGCCCAGCCGGAGCGAGAGAAGCACTTCCAGGTCCAGCGACCCGGCGCTGCGTTCCGCCACGCGCTCGATCAAGAAGTCGAGCAGCCTCCGCCAGCGCAGCACCCCCATCACCAACTCGGTGGCCAGTGCCGCGTCTGCCCGCTTCGCCACGCGGGCCAGTTGGGAGTCCAGCGCGTCCGTAGCAAATGCCGCGTCGCGTTCCACGCGCAGCAGCGCGTCAAACGCCGCCGCGCGCGCGGGCGACACACTCATTCGAACCGCTCGCCGGCGGAAGCCCCCAGCCGCGCCCCAATCGCGAATTCGCGAGCGGTCACACGGCGCCGCCCCTCGGGCTGCGCCTCCGTAATCTCCAGCCACGTCGCGCCGTCGCCGGGGCCGCCAGGGCCGCAGGCAACCAGCAGCGCCCCACCCGCCTGCCGCATCGTTCCCGCACCCGCGGACTCCAGCGGCTCCGCCGCAGGAGTCCACGGCCGCCCCCACAGGCTCACGCGCGCCCCGCGAAACTGTGCGAACGCCCCCGGCCACGGCGCAAACCCGCGCATGCGATCGTAAATCTGCTGCGCGCTCGACTCCCACGCAATCCGCCCGTCCTCCCGCTTCAGCAGCGGCGCATACGTCGCTCGTTCATTCTCCTGCGGCCGCGGCACAAGCGTGCCCCGCTCCAGTCCATCGAGCGTCTCCAGCACCAACGGCGCCCCCGCCTCCGCCATCCGCGAATACAACGCCGGAGCATCCTCATCCGCCCCGATCGCCAGTTCACGCGCCAGCAGCATGGACCCCGTATCCATCCCCGCGTCAATCTGCATCGTGGTGACGCCCGTTCTCTTCTCGCCGTTCGCAATCGCCCACGCCACCGGCGCCGCCCCGCGGTACCTCGGCAGGAGCGAACCGTGCAAGTTGATCCAACCCAACCGGGGAATCGCAAGCAGCCGCGCCGGCAGGATCTGCCCGTACGCCACCAGCACCACGGCATCGGGCGTTTTCCCCTCGATCCACTGCTGCGCTTCCGGCGCGCGAATCTTCTCCGGCTGAAACACCTCCAGCCCTGCCTGGTGCGCCAGTCGTTTGACGGGAGATTCGCCGGACTCGAGCCCGCGCCCCCGCCGCCGGTCCGGCTGCGTTATCACACCCGTCACCTGGAACCGTGTATCGGCCAGCAGACTGCGCATCGTGGGAATCCCGAACTCCGGCGTTCCGCAGAAGAGCACTCGCATCGGCGTCCCGCGGAGCGGGTCTACCACTCCCCGGTCTTCCGGAGCTTGCGGATTTTGCGTTTGATGAGGTCGCGTTTGAGCATGCTGAGGTGCTGGATAAACAGGATGCCGTCCAGGTGATCCATCTCGTGGCAGAAAGCGCGCGCCAGCAATCCCTCCCCGCGCATGTCGAAGCTCTGCCCGGCTGCGTCCTGCGCGCGCACGGTCACGTACGCGGGCCGCACCACGTTGCCGCGGAAACTGGGCAGCGAGAGGCAGCCCTCCTCCTCGCGCTGCTCGCCTTCCGCGTGAATGATCTGCGCGTTCGCCAGCACGATGCGCGCCTCCGGATTCTTCCCGGAGCTCACGTCCACCACCGCCAGCCGCAGCGAAACGCCGATCTGCGGCGCGGCCAGGCCCACCCCGCGCGCCGCGTACATGGACTCGAACATATCCTCGGTCAGCGCGCGCAGGTCGTCGTCGAACTTCTCCACCTGTGACGTCGGCCGTTCCAGCACCGCATCGCCGTACTTTACGATGGGATGAATCATGAAGTCGTTATCGTCTCCCTAGAAATCCCGCAACTGCCGGCGATACCCCTCGAAATTCCGCCGCGTCTCGCCCAGCGAGTCCCCGCCGAATTTCTCCAGGAACGCCTGCGCCAGCACGAACGCCACCATAGCCTCGGCTGCCACCCCCGCCGCGGGCACCACGCACACGTCCGAGCGCTCGTAGGCCGCTTTCACCGCCTGCTTGCTCACCATGTCCGCCGTTCCCAGCGGACGCCGCAGCGTCGAGATGGGTTTCAGGTAGCCGCGCACCACCACGTCTTCTCCGTTCGTCATGCCGCCTTCGATTCCGCCGGCGCGGTTCGTCGGCCTCACGAACCGCTTCGCCGCGGCATCGTAGCCGATTTCATCCTGCACGGTCGAGCCAAGCGCGGTAGCATTCGCCACCCCGCTGCCGATCTCCACGGCCTTCACCGCCTGCAACGACATCATCGCCGCGGCCAGCCGCCCGTCGATCTTCTCGTCCCACTGCGCGTGGGTGCCCAGCCCCGGCGGCACTCCGCGCGCCACAACTTCAAAGATTCCTCCGGCGGAATCGCCGGCGCGCAGAACCTCGTCCACCACCGCCTTCATCCGCACCTCCACGGCCGCATCCACGCAGCGCAGCGGCGACTCCAGATTCGCGCAGACCGCTTCGATTTCCTCCCACCGCGCCTCGCGCTCCAGCCGCACGGAGCCCACCCCCACCACGTGGCTCAGCACGCGCACGCCGAACTCCCCGAGCAGCACCTTGCCCAGCGCTCCCGCCGCGGTGCGCGCAGCGGATTCTCTAGCCGAAGCGCGCTCGAGCACATACCGCGCGTCGTGGAAATCAAATTTCAGCGCGCCCGCCAGGTCCGCGTGCCCCGGCCGCGGCGCCGTCAGCGCCCGCTTCGCATCTTCAAACTCAGGCGCATCCTCCACGGGCAGCGCCTTCTCCCAGTTCGCCCAGTCGCGATTCTCGATGCGCAGCGCCACCGGCGCGCCGATCGTCTGCCCGTGTCGAATCCCGGAGAGAGCCTCGGCGCGGTCCTTCTCTATCTTCTGCCGTCCGCCCCGGCCGTAGCCCAGTTGCCGCCGGTGCAGCTCGCCGTTGATGAACTCGAGGTCCACGCGCAGTCCCGCAGGCAGCCCGGAAACCCAGGCCACCAGCGCCTGCCCGTGCGACTCCCCCGCGGTAACAAAACGCAGCATATCGGCGCGCTCCGCCGCACCCAAAACAAATCACGGATTGTAGCACCAGTAGGACGGGCATTTCTGCCTGTCCTCCTTCATTTAATCCTGCCTGTCCCTCCTTGATTTTGATTCCCGCCCGTCCGACTTGATTCTGCCCCTTGCCGCACCTACAACCCGCGGTACATCACCAGCGCGTCCACATACCCCGCCGTAGGATGCAAAAACGCCCCAGGCAGCCGGCCCACAATATCGAATCCGAAGCTCTCCCACAGCCGCACCGCCCGTTCGTTCGTGCTCACCACAAAGTTGTACTGCATGGCCCGAAACCCGCGCGCCCGCGCCTGTTCGAGCGAGTGCGCGCACATAGCCCGCGCCACGCCGCGCCCCGAAGCTCGTACCAGCGTCACATACCCGCAATTGGCCACATGCGAGCCCCCGCCCTGCTGGTTGGCGCGCAGAAAGTACGTGCCCACAACCTCGCCGTTCTCCTCCGCGACGAACACCTCGTGCCCCGGCGCGTGCCACCAGGCCAGAGCCGCCTCGCGCGCCGTGTCGCTCGGCAACGTGTACGTCTCCCCGGCGCGAATCATCGGCTCCAGAATGGCCCAGATGGCGTCCGCATCCGAAGGCGTGGCTGCGCGCACCATCACTCCCTCCCACAAAACATGGACGCAATGGCCCGGCGACTGCGCCCGCCGCGGACGACGGCGACATCTGTATGCGCGAGGGGGTGAAAAACAGAACTGCTCATGCGCGGCGGTGCCCTCGCGAATGCTGCGCGCCAATCCGGATCACCCCCGCGGAGATAATCGCGGGGCAAACCAGGCAGAAGAAAACCCAAACGAACCACAACACGCTCGTTGCCCCATGCACGTTTGGATCAAAGTGCAGCAGCGCCGCGGTTGCCGGGATCGCCACAAAGCACACGCCCGATGTCGCCAGCCCGATCCCCATCACCCGCTTCGGCGGCAGCACGAAGCAGCACACAATGCAGCCCGCCAGAAAAAGGCCCGCGCCCAGGATCAGCAGCACAGGAAAAAGCGCATCGCAGGCATCCACATACGGTCGAGGAAGACGGTCGCCCAACGAGAGGAGCACGCCGCCAGCCCCGGCAATCGCGCCGGCCAGAAGGAGCTTCTTTCCGCGCTGCGGCGTCATGCTCCCAATATAACGGATTCTCGGCCTCGCCAGGGCGGAGGCGTCGCGCCGGCCGCTAACTAATTCGTCGCGGACTCCGCGGCCTCTTCGCCTTCTTCAATCCTGAAGGCGATCCCGTAGCGCTTCAATTTGCGGTACAGCGTCGCGCGGCTGATGCCCAGCAGCTTCCCCGCCAGCGCCTTGTCGCCCCCGGCTTCCTTGTAGACGCGCAGGATGGTCTGGTATTCCACGTCTTCCAGATCGCTGGTGCCCGGTGGGCGCCCCACGGCCGTGGAGGTTTCCGCCCCGCCGGCCGCGCGCGCTTCCTCGCGGATGCCCGGAGGCAGGTCCTCCAACCGCACCGTCTTCCGGTCGCCCAGCACCACGGCGCGCGCGATGCAGTTCTCCAGCTCGCGAATGTTCCCCGGCCAGTCGCTCTCCAGCAGCGCCTTCATCGCGTCCGGAGCCACATGAATATTCTCTCCCGGCGCGTAGCGGTCCAGAAAGTAGTGCATCAGGATCGGAATGTCCGACCGCCGCTCCCGCAGCGCCGGCATGTGCACCGTCACCACGTTTAGCCGGAAATACAGATCCTTCCTGAACAGACCTGCGCGGTACGCCGTCTCCAGGTCGCGGTTCGTCGCCGCGATCACGCGCACGTCTACAGACACCTGTTCGTTGCTGCCCACCGGGCGCACTTCTTTTTCCTGCAGCACCCGAAGCATCTTCGCCTGCATTTCCAGCGGCAGCTCGCCGATTTCATCCAAAAAGATCGTCCCGCCGTTCGCCGTCTGGAACAGCCCGCGCTTCGCCTTGAGGGCCCCGGTGAACGCCCCTTTCTCGTAGCCGAAGAGC
>DATFZR010000500.1:0-3695 GCA_035314265.1 Candidatus Acidiferrales bacterium | reverse complement strand
GACACCCTGCCGAGATAGGTCTTCCCGATTTCAGCGGTGGCGGTGACTTCACGGATGAGGCGCACGGCCTCTTCACCCGCGGGGCCATCGGCGGCGAACACGTGCACGCGGCCGTCGTCCATGACGTCGATCTTGGCGCCGGTGGTCTCCGTGATGGAGCGGATTTTCTTTCCGCCGGGGCCGATCAGGTCGCGGATCTTGTCCACGGGAATCTGGAGCATGAAGAGGCGCGGCGCGTACTGCGAAATGTTTTCGCGAGGCGCGGAGATGGTTTTCTCCATGATGTCGAGGATTTCGAGCCGGGCCTTGCGTGCCTGGGCCAGGGCTTCGCGCATCATGGCGATGGTTACGCCGCTCACCTTGATGTCCATCTGGAGGCCGGTGATGCCGTTGCGGGTGCCGGCGACCTTGAAGTCCATGTCGCCGTAATGGTCTTCGGCTCCGGCGATATCCGTGAGGATGGCGTAGTTCGTGCCCTCCACCACCAGACCCATGGCGATGCCGGCGACGGACGCCTTCAGGGGCACGCCTGCGTCCAGCATGGCGAGCGTTCCGGCGCAAATGGTGGCCATGGAAGACGAGCCGTTCGATTCCAGAATGTCTGAAACGACGCGCATGGCGTACGGGAAGGATTCCTGGGTGGGAAGCATGTTGATCAGGGAGCGATCCGCCAGGGCGCCGTGGCCGATTTCACGGCGGCCGGGGCCGCGCATGAACTTGACCTCGCCGACGCTGAAGGGCGGAAAGTTGTAGTGCAGCAGGAAGCGCTTGAACGTGTCGCGCTCGAAGAGCAGATCGAGGCGCTGCATATCTTCCTTGGTGCCGAGGGTGAGCGTGCCGAGCGCCTGGGTTTCGCCGCGGGTAAAGAGGGCCGAACCGTGCGTACGCGGCAGGACTCCTACCTCGCAGGTGATCTTGCGCACCTGGTCGAAGGCGCGCGCGTCGGGACGCCGGCGCTTGGTGAGCACGTTATCGCGAAAGATCTGCTCGCGCAGGCGCTCGAAGGCGCGCATGGCCAGCTTGGTTCTCTCCGTGTCTTCCTTGGGGATGGACTCGAGGATTTCCTTCTTGATGGCGTCCACCAGAGAATAGCTGCGCTTTTTCGGATGCTTGGCGGTGTCCAGCGCGTCTTCCAGGCGGGCGCCCCACTTGGTTTCGATTTCCTTGAAGAGGGCCTTGTCGAACGCGGGGGGGGCGACTTCCACCTTCCTGGTATTCAGCTTGGCGTGGAGCTCGCGGATGACGGCGACAATCTTCTTCGCTTCCGCATGGCCGAACTCGAGCGCCTCCGCAACTTTCTCTTCGCTGGCTTCGAGCGCGCCGGCTTCCACCATCACGATGGCGTCGTCCGAGGCCACGATGACGATGTTCAGGCCGCTGGTTTTCAGCTCTTCGTAGCTGGGGTTGACGATGAGCTGGCCGTCAATCAGGCCGATGCGCACGGCTGCCACCGGCGTGTCGAACGGCAGGTCGGAGCAAAAGGCCGCGGCAGAGGCGGCGGTGATGGCCACCATGTCTGGGTCGTTGTGACTGTCGGCGCTGAGCACCATGGCGACGACCTGGGTCTCGCGGTTCCAGCCTTCAGGGAACAGGGGGCGCAGCGGCCGGTCAATCATGCGCGAGGTGAGGATTTCGCGCTCGGAGGGACGGCCTTCACGCTTGAAAAACCCGCCGGGAATCTTGCCGGCCGAATAGGTATTTTCGCGGTAATCCACCGTGAGGGGCAGAAAGTCCTTTTCCGTGGCTTTCGAGTCCATGCAGGCGGAAACCAGCACAACGGTGTCGCCATAGCTCGCCCAGATGGCGCCGTTGGCCTGCTTGGCCACTTTGCCGGTCTCCAGCGTGAGTTTGCGTCCACCGATGTCTACAGAAACTGTGTGATGCATTTGATGTCTTCCTTCTTCTTTTGCGGCAAGGTCAGATTTGGACGCCTGCAAGCCCGCAATGCGGGGTTGTGGCGGTCCGTGCTCGCCGATGTCAGTGCAATGTGACGGGAGGCAAAAAGGAGAGTTAGAAACGCGGGAATTGCATCCGGCGTGAGCCGGCACCGCCCCTAGCTACACAAAAACCGCGCGGCTCGGCTGAGGGCCGGTGCGTGGCTGATGTTTGCGGGAAAACCGCGCGTCCCGATGTGCCGGGCGCGCGGCTACTTGCGCAAGCTGAGGCGGTCCACAATCTCGCGGTACCGTTCCGGGTCGCGGCGATTCAGGTAATCGAGCAGGCGACGGCGCTTGTTCACCATCATGATGAGCCCGCGCCGGGATGCATGATCTTTTCCGTGTGACTTCAGGTGGGCCGTCAGGTAGTTGATCCTCTCACTGAGCAGCGCGATCTGAACCTCAGGAGAACCGGTATCTTTAGCATGCTGCCGGTACTGCTCCATGATAGCGATCTTGGCATCCATCAACACGCCCCTCCCCCTGAATCGTGTGACCCTTCTCTCGTTCTTTCCGTCTTCACTCGTCTTTCTCAGTCTAGCACAGGACGGAGAAAGGAAAGCAAGAGGCAAATGCAATGTTTTTTGGCCCTGGCCGCGTGCCCAGGCGAGCGGCTGGCCCGCGCGTGCCGCGGACGGAGGGACAGGTTCGATTATCGTTTCTCTTTGCCGATGAGCGAAAGGAATTCGCCGCGCGCCTGGGGATTCTCGCGGAATTCGCCGAGCATGGCGCTGGTAACGGTGTGCGAGTGCTGCTTTTCCACGCCGCGCATGGCCATGCACAGGTGGCGCGCTTCAATCACCACGGCGACGCCGCGGGGCTCCAGTTCATCCATGAGCGCCTGGGCGATCTGGCTGGTGAGCCGCTCCTGCACCTGCAGGCGGCGCGCGAACATGTTCACCAGGCGCGGGATTTTGCTGAGGCCCACCACTTTGCGCTCCGGCAGATAGGCCACGTGGCAACTGCCGAAGAACGGAAGCAGGTGGTGCTCGCAGAGGCTGAACATTTCGATGTCTTTTACGATGACCATTTCGTCGTAGGCCACGTCGAAGAGCGCGCCGTTCAGGATTTTCTTGACGTCCTGGTTGTAGCCGCTGGTCAGGTGGCGCAGCGCCTTTTCAAAGCGCTCGGGCGTGCCGGCGAGTCCCTGGCGCTCCGGATTTTCTCCCACGAGGTTGAGGATGCGGCGCATGGCCTCGGCAATCGAGTCTGTATTCGGATCCTTGATGAGCACTTCTTCGGTGAGTTTGGCCATCGTCGGTTCTCCCGTCAGTCGCCGGAGTATTCAAAACTGTTGTTGCCGGTTTCTTCGATGCCGATGGTCTCCAGGCGCGCGTGCGGGTAGGGGCGCATGCGGCGGAAGACCTCGCGGCAGATATTTTCGGTGGTCGGAACGTTGTCGCGGAACGCGGGCACCTGCTCGTTGAGGTAGACGTGATCGAATTCGGCCAGGATTTCGCGTTCCACAAAGGCGTCCAGGTCGGCCAGGTTGGTGATCATTCCGGTGGCGAGGTCAACGGGGCCGGTGACGCCCACGTCGAGCACGTAGTTGTGGCCGTGGCCGTGCGGGTTGGCGCATTTCCCGTAGACGCGCAGGTTCTGCTCGCCGGTCCAATGGCGCTGGTGCAGCCGGTGGGAAGCGGAGAAATGGTAGCGGCGATGGAGTACCACCCGCAGCGCTGGCTGGCGGTCGGGCGTGCTCGGAGTTGGGTGCTTGTCGCTCACTGTCCGTTCCCCAGGCAATCCACAAAGAGATCG
>DATFZR010000499.1:0-3008 GCA_035314265.1 Candidatus Acidiferrales bacterium | reverse complement strand
CCGGGGCCATTTTGATGGGCGGCGAATGCCACAGCCCGTCGTCGCGCACCAGCGGGACTCCTGGAGGGGCCCAGCCGTTCCAGGAGCCGCACACCTCGACGAGCTTCGCCTGGTGGTCGTGAAAGCGGAACACCACTCCTTCCGGCCGCACGGATGGTGACTTCTCCCACGCCTCGCCGCCGTGGCGTTCCACCAGCGCGCGCGCCACGGCCGTTCCAGCGGCCAGGGCGCCCGCGCCCTGGCGGTCGTGCGGCGCGCCCGGCACCGGCTCCGCCGTGGACATTAAAATCTGGCGGACCATCAGCGGTGTGAGTTTCGGGTTCGCTTCCAGCATGCAGCAGATGGCGCTGGCCACCAGCGGCGCGGCGAAGCTGGTTCCCTCCACGTGCTGGTAGTACGGCGTAATCAGCTTCAATTCCGCGAGGCGCTGTTTGTTGAAGGGCTGGCCGCGGCGGCGGCGTTCGAATAGCTCCATGGCTTCGCGGGCCACAGCCGTTCCGGGCAGCACCGGCGCCGCGATCCACAGGCTCGGGGCCACGAGCTCTGGCTTCGGCGCTTCGTTTGTGGCCTCGCCGTAGTTGCTGTGCCACAGCGCCATCTCTTCGCTGCGAAAGCTGTTGTGGTCGTCAATGCCACCGATGGTGAGCACGCGCGGAGCCGTAGCAGGAGGCAGCAAGCGGCGCTCTCCCGCATTCCCCGCGGCGGCCACCACCGTGATGCCGGCATCGATCAGCGCTTCAGCGGCTTCGTCCACGGGATTGCCGCGAAGCTGCTCCACGGGATCGCCGGAGACGGACAGGCTCACGACGCGCACGCCGAGGCCGGGGCCTTCACGCAGGAGCCACCGGAGCGCGCGGACGATGGTCGAGTTGGTGATGCGGCCGTTTTCATCGTGGCCCTGAATCAGCACGAGATTGGCTTCGCTGGCCAGTCCGGCGTAGAGGCCGTGGCTCAGCCGGCCGTTGCCTGCGGCAGCCACGCTGGTCATCATGCCGTGCCACTGCCAGTCCGCGCCCGTGTGCCATTTGGGCCAGACGGGGCGGCGATCCGGGGAATAACGCAGGGCGCGTACGGGGTCGCGCGTAGCGTCCGCCCCGGCGAGGATGCGGTTGCGCGGCTCAACTAGGTCGGGGTGCGGATAGAAGCCCGAGTCCACAAGCGCCAGCGTGACGCCTTTGCCCGTAAAGCGCGGATCAGCACGCAGACGCAGCGGCGTAGGGATGGCGCCGAACGCGGCCTCGGCGTCGAGCGGCCAGGAGGATTGCACACTCCTGTCGAACGAGCCTTCGCCGTGCTCGAGCAAATTGCGCAGCAGGTTTTTCTGCACGCAGGCAGGGCAGCCGCCGTCTTTGCGCTCCCAGAAGGGATACCAGAGCGCCTCATCGAGCACGGCGCGCGGGAAAGACCGGCCGCAGGAAGGGCATTTCGCCTCGCGTCGCCGCTTCAAAGCCGCCCATCTGCCGAGGTCTATCGGCACTCGCGTCATCCTCCAAGGTATTGGCGCCACCGCCCACGCCCGGCACCGGGCATAAGCGCCGTTTCCGGCCGCCGTAGATTACACCACAGGACGTGATTCGACAGCTTTGACCGTTCAAACGTGATGATAAAATGCCGGGCCATGAAGAAGCGGCATAGTGCGGGCGGGGTGGTCACTAATCCGGACGGCAAAGTTCTCGTCGTGAGCCAGCGCGGAAAGACGTGGTCGCTGCCCAAGGGGCACATTGACCGCGGGGAACATGCGCTGGACGCGGCCAAGCGGGAAATCTACGAAGAGAGCGGGATCAGCAAACTGGAATTTGTCCGTGAACTCGGCACCTACGAACGCTACCGGATCGGCCTCGACAGGGACGACGATCACTCCGAGAAGAAAGTCATCACCATGTTTCTCTTCCGCACCAGGCAGATGGAGCTGAAGCCCATTGACCCGAAGCATCCCGAAGCCAGATGGGTGGAGAAGGGAAAGGTGGCGCGGCTGCTGACGCACAAGAAGGACAAGGAATTCTTCCGGGGAGTCGAGTTCTAGCGCCGCACGCGCTCCATCGCTTCACGCTTTCTTCGCGGCGTGATAGTCGCGGCGGATTTGCTCGATATCCACACTGGGCTTCGGATACTTCATGTGCAGCCCTTCCAGGTATTCCACGACAATGCGAGCAACCGCGAGATTCCGGAACCATTTGTGGTCCGCGGGGATGATGAACCAGGGGGCATGCTTCGTGTTGCAGCGGGAGAGCGCCTCTTCGTACGCCTCCATGTAGTCCTTCCAGAACTTGCGCTCCTTGTAGTCGTCCTCGCTGATCTTCCAGCGCTTGGCGGGATCGTCGAGGCGCTTTTTGAAGCGGGCGAGCTGCTCCTGTTTGGAAATGTGCAGGAAGAACTTCAAGATGATGGTGTCGTTCTCGACGAGGGCCTGCTCGAACTCGTTGATTTGGTCGTAGCGGTCGGACAAGACGTTTTTCGGCGCCAGATTGTGCACGCGTACGATCAGCACGTCCTCGTAGTGAGAACGGTTGAAGATCACCACCTCGCCCTTTGCCGGCGCCACGCGATGCACCCGCCACAGAAAATCGTGCGCCGCCTCCTCCTCGGAAGGCTTTTTGAAAGCCGCTATCCGGCATCCCTGCGGATTCATCGCGCCCAGAAAGTGATTGATGATTCCGTCTTTTCCCCCGGTGTCCATCGCCTGCAGGCAGATCAGCAGCGAGCGCTGCTGCTCCGCATAGAGCAGGCTCTGTAGCTCGCGCAGCTTCTCTTCGTAGCGCTCAATCTCGTGCGCCGCCTCCTTGTGGCCCTCGTGGTGGTCCCTGAAGTCCGGGTCGATGTGCGCCAGCTTGACCCGCGCGCCGGGTTTCACCCTGAATCGCTCGAGATAGTTCACTGTGCTCCTCCCGCCGCCGTCCGGCCGGCGATCCCGGGCCTTGCACGATGGTTCCGGCCGGCCAGTAGCCAGTGTAGTGCTTCCGGGCGCGGCCGGCAGGGCGAAATCGGAGATGCCAGTCTATATTCAGGTG
>DATFZR010000498.1:0-4920 GCA_035314265.1 Candidatus Acidiferrales bacterium | reverse complement strand
GTGGAAGAAAATCCGCGCGGATCAGCCTGTGTATGTCGGATACCCCGGCCGGCCACGAGAGATGCAACTTTCGAGCTATGCGGGGGTTCTAACGGACATGACACTTTACGTTGGGCCGGATCAGATCGTCCCACTCAGCGGAGTGCTGGGCACGCTGTTGGGATTGGCGCTTATGTTTTGGGGCAGGTTGATGGCGGCCCTGCGAAAAGTGAGCGCCTACTTTTCCACGAAGAACGCGGAAAAGCCGTAAGGCTCGGCGCGGGCCGCTGCTGGCGGAGTCACTGCGAACGATAGACGCGCTCGATCGTTTCGCGGTTCGCGGCCATCCATTCGCGCAGCAGGCGCACTCCCTTCCCGGGATCCACCCGCGGCGCCCATCCCAGTTCCCTGCCGGCTTTGCGCACATCGCTGATGAAGACGCGCTGGTCGCCGGGCCTCCAGTCGCTGAACGAATGGTCGAGCGGGCGCCCTTCCATTCCGCGAATCAGCTCGACGAGCTCCAGCAGCGAAAGCGTGTTCCGCGGGCCGCCCCCGATGTTGTAGATGCTCCCAGCCACGCGATCCATATGCGCCACGGCGGCGTCGAACGCCGCCAGAAGATCGTCCACGTAGAGGACGTCGCGAACCTGCTTCCCGTCGCCGTAAATCGTCACCGGCCGGCCGAGCAGCCCGCGCAGCACAAACCAGGCCACCCAGCCCTGATCCTCCACGCCGAATTGGTGCGGGCCATAAATGCAGGACTGGCGGAAGACCGCAGTGCGCAATCCGTAGATGCGCGCGTAATCACGGACGTATTGATCCGCCGCGCCCTTCGAGCAACCGTACGGAGAATGGAAGTCCAGCACGCGCTCTTCGCTCGCCCCCTCCGGAAGATCGCCGTAGCGGTAGCGATTCCCTTCCTGCACGATGGCCACGTCCTCCATCCCGCCGTACACCTTGTTCGTCGAGGAATAAATCAGCATGGGCGGATGGGGCGCGCGGCGCGCGGCCTCCAGCACGTTGAACGTGCCCAGAGCGTTGATTGCGAAATCCGTGCGCGGGTCTGCCACGGAGGTGGTGACCGCGACCTGTGCGGCAAGATGAAGGATCACGTCGGCCTGCGCCGCTTCCGCGTCGAGCGTCGCCTGGTCCGCGCGAATGTCCGCGGAGACGGTGCGCACGCCGGGAAACTCGCGCCGCAACCACGCGAGATTTTCGTTCGTGCCGGTGCGTGAAAGGTTGTCGAGCGCGGTAACGGCGTGGCCCTGCTTCGCGGCGTGTGCCGCCGCGTTCACGCCGATAAAACCCGCTCCGCCGATGACCAGATAGCGCATGTGCCCGCGCAAAGCGGGAAGCGGAAGAATGAGGCA
This sequence comes from Candidatus Acidiferrales bacterium, assembly GCA_035314265.1. Lineage (GTDB taxonomy): Bacteria > Acidobacteriota > Terriglobia > Acidiferrales > UBA7541 > JOPF136. The sequence continues at coordinate 3,571 of DATFZR010000498.1, read as the reverse complement.
ATGTGCCAGCGCGGGCAAGCCCTGCCCCGCTCCCAGCGTGACCCGGTGAGCAACCCCCCTTCGCCTCTTCAGGCGTAGCCCATAGGCGCCAGGCCATTTCCTCGCGGGTCCCGTCGTATCATACGAGCGTGAAAAAGAAAGCCATCGTGATTGGCCTGGATGGGTTTGAGCCCACCATCGTCGAGGCCATGATGGAGCGGGGCGAACTGCCGTCCTTCGCCCGTCTGCGCCGCGAGGGGCATTACTCGCGGCTCGCCACCACGTATCCCGCGCAGACGCCCGTGGCCTGGTCCTCGTTTGCCACGGGCACCAACCCGGGGGGACACGGCATCTTCGATTTCGTCTCGCGCGATCCAGCCACGTATTTCCCCGATTTCGGACTGACGCGGTTTGAACGGCCGAAGAACATGTTTTCGCCTCCGCGCGTGCGCAACCAGCGCGGCGGCGTCCCGTTCTGGCAAGTGCTGAATGCGGCAGGCGTGCCCGCCGTGGTCCTGCGATGCCCGTGCACGTTTCCCCCGGACGACGTGAAAGGGGCGATGCTCTCCGGCGTGGGCGTGCCCGATCTGCGCGGAAGCCAGGGCACCGGCACCTTCTACACGCGGCAGCAAAGCGCGGCGCCACTGGAGAGCGAGAACCTGATGAACCTGCCGCCAGGCGGCGACTCCTTCCAAACCTTCTTGATCGGCCCACGAAACACACGCACGAATCCCGCGACCGACATTCAATCGGAAATTCGAGTCGAGCTGGACCGCGCGGCCGGACGTATGCGCATCCACACCGGCGGCGACCCGGCTGTTGTCGAGCTCGCGCGCGGAGAATGGAGCCCGTGGGTCCGCGTGAAATTCAAGATTTCCATGCTGCAGGCCGTGAGCGGGCAGGTACGGTTCTTTCTCCGCGCGCTGGCGCCCGATGTGGAGTTCTACGTCTCGCCGGTGAACTTCGATCCCGGCGCGCCGCTCTTTCCCGTCTCCGCACCGGCCGGCTACGCAAAAGAGCTGGCCGCCGAGATTGGCCCTTTCGCAACGCTGGGCATGGCGGAAGACCACACCGCGCTGAACAACGGCCGCATTGACGAGCAGGCCTACCTGGCGCAGTGCGGCCTGGTGCTGGCCGAGCGCGAAAGAATGATGGACCGCGAGCTGGCGCGCTTCCGCGAGGGCCTGCTCTTCGTCCTCTTCGACACGCCGGACCGCGTGCAGCATATGTTCTGGCGTTTCCGCGACGCGGGGCATCCCTTCCATGAGCCGGAGCTGGCCCGCGAGTTTCCCCATCAGATTGAAGAGCATTACCGGCACTACGACGGCGTGCTGGCGCGCGTGATGGAGCAAGCCGACAGCGACACGCTTCTCGTTGTGCTATCCGACCACGGGTTCGGCACTTTTCGCCGCGCGGTCCATGTGAACACCTGGCTCTGGGAGCAGGGCCTTCTGGCGCTGCGCGGCGGTCATCAGCCCGAGGAAGAGCCGGGCGAAGTCTTCCGTCACGTGGATTGGTCGAAGACGAGCGCCTACGCGCTGGGCCTTTCCGGCGTCTACCTGAACAAGAAAGGCCGCGAGCGCGATGGGATTGTGGGCGACGATGGCGACGCCGAGCGCGTGCGAAAGGCGATCGTCAGCGGCCTCTCGGGTCTAGCGGACAGAGCCGCGGGCTGCGTGGCCATCCGCAGCGTGGCGCGTGCGGAAGAGCTGTACACCGGCGCGCACGTCGCGGAAGCTCCTGACCTGCTGTTGAACTACGCGCCGGGCTACCGCGTCTCCTGGCAGACGGCGCTGGGGGGCATGCCGCGCGGCGTGTTTGAAGACAACCTGCGGCGATGGAGCGGCGATCACATGATTGACCCGCAGGCCGTGCCCGGAATCCTGCTGATGAACCGCTCCGCCGGCCCCGCCGCGGTGCGGCCGGATATCCGCGACCTGGCGCCGACCATCCTGGCCCACTTCGGCGTTGCGCCGCACCCGGCGATGGAAGGAAAATCGCTGGTCGTCCCTTGAAGCGAACGCCGGCAAGAACGGGTTCGATCGGAGCCGTCCAATGAAGATCTGCATCCTGGGGCTGGATTGCTGCGCCCCCGAGATTATTTTCAACGATGAAAGCCTGACGAACATCCGCCGCCTGATGGATGCCGGCCTGTGGGGGCGCCTCGAAAGCGTGATCCCGCCGATCACCGTGCCCGCGTGGATGTGCATGTCCACCAGCCAGGATCCCGGCTCGCTGGGCGTATACGGCTTTCGAAATCGCACGGATCATTCCTACAGTGGCCTGGGCTTCGCGAACTCCAAATCCATCAGCGCGCTGGCCATGTGGGACCAGGTGGCCCGCGAGGGGAAGAAATCCATCATCGTGGGCGTTCCCCCCGGATATCCCCCGCGGAAGGTGCACGGCATCAGCGTGGGCTGCTTTCTCACGCCAGACACGGCCAAAGACGAGTTCACCCACCCCCCCGCGATCAAACAGAAGCTCCACGAGCTGACCGGCAAGTACGAAGTGGACGTGCAGGGTTTCCGCACCGACAAGAAAGACTGGCTGAAAAAAGAAATCTTCGAGCTGAGCCGCAAACAGTGGACGGCCGTCAAGTGGCTTCTCGAAAACGAAGAGTGGGATTATTTCCATTACGTGGACATCGGCATGGACCGCGTGCATCACGGCTTCTGGGACACCTACGACCCCAAGCACGTGCAGCACGTTCCGGGAAATCCATTCCAGGACGTGATCCCCGAGTATTACCGCTGGATCGATTCGCAGGTGGGCGAAGTGCTGGCCATGCTGGATGACGAAACCATCGTGCTGCTGGTGAGCGACCACGGCGCGCGGCGCCTGGACGGCGGCTTCGTGGTGAACGAATGGCTGGTGAAGGAAGGCCTGCTGGTGCTCGATGAATACCCAAAAGAGGTCACGCCCTTCAGCAAGCTGAAGGTGAACTGGCCGAAAACGAAAGTGTGGAGCGAAGGCGGCTACTACGCGCGCGTTTTCCTGAACGTCCAGGGACGCGAGCCGCAGGGTGTGATCCCAGCCTCGGAATACGAGCGCTTTCGCGACGAGATGAAAGCGAAATTCGAAGCGCTGAAAGACGATAAAGGCCGGCCCCTCGGCAGCCTGGTCTTCAAGCCGGAAGAGATTTACAAAAGCGTGCGCAACGTGGCGCCCGACCTGATCGTGCATTTCGGCGCGCTCGCGTGGCGCTCCATCGGCGGCGTGGGCTACGGGCGGCTGCACGTGCAGGAAAACGACACGGGCCCCGACGCCTGCAACCACGCACAGTTTGGAATGTTTCTGCTGGCCGCGCCCAACTGCCCGCTCCACGGCGAGTATCAGGGAGCGCGCCTGCTGGACGTCGCGCCGACCCTCCTCGATCTCGCGGGATATGAGATTCCGCCCTCGATGCAGGGCCGTTCGCTCGTGGCAGGCATGGAAAAGAAAACGCCCGGCGGCAGCGGGGACGACGAAAAGATCATTCACGACCGCCTGGCGGGGCTCGGCTACATCTGAGATGAGAGGCACAGACTAAAGTCCGTGCCCGCCTAGCTAATCCATCACCGGCTCGACGCCCCAGATTTCCTTGGCATATTGC
>DATFZR010000497.1:0-9019 GCA_035314265.1 Candidatus Acidiferrales bacterium | reverse complement strand
TCATGTTGCCGGTGCCGGAGGCTTCCGTTCCGGCCGTGGAGATCTGTTCGCTCAGGTCCGCCGCGGGCATGATTTGCTCCGCGAGGGTCACGCGATAGTCCGGCAGAAAAACCACGCGCAGCAGGTCGCCCACGCGCCGGTCGTGATTCACCACGTTGGCCACATTGTGGATGAGCTTGATGATCAGCTTGGCGGCCGCGTAGCCCGGCGCGGCCTTGCCGGCAAAAATAAACGTGCGCGGGACGCCGGCCTTGCGGTCCTCCGCGGCCAGCAGGTAGAGATGAATGATGTGCAGGACATTCAGCAACTGGCGCTTGTATTCGTGGATGCGCTTCACCTGCACGTCGAAGAGCGACTCGGTGTGCGCCGTCACCTGGAGCGAATCCTTGATCACCGCGGCCAGCCGCTCTTTATTGGTCTGCTTGATGCGCAGGAATTCCTTCTGGAACCCGGGATCGCCGGCAAACGGTTCCAGTCCCCGCAGGCTGCCGAGGTCGTGGATCCATGTATCGCCGATGGCGTGCGTGATCAGCTTGGAAAGCTCCGGGTTGGAAAACAAGAGCCAGCGGCGATGGCTGACGCCGTTGGTCTTGTTGTTGAACCGTTCGGGATACATCGCGGCGAAATCCGGCACCAGCCGGGTGCGCACGAGATCGGAATGCAGCCGGGAAACCCCGTTGATGGACTTGCTGCCCACGATGGCCAGGTGCGCCATGCGCACCTGTTTCGTCTGGCCTTCTTCAATCAGCGAGAGTCGCCGCACGCGATCCGTGTCGCCGGGAAACCGCTGGCCCACCTCTTCGAGGAACTTGTGATTGATCTCGTAAATGATCTGGAGATGCCGCGGCAGCACGGCCTGGAGCACGGGTACCGGCCACTTTTCGAGCGCTTCAGGAAGCAGCGTGTGGTTCGTGTAGCCGAACACGCGGTAAGCGATGTCCCAGGCGCGGTCCCAGGGCATTTCGTGGTGGTCCACCAGAATGCGCATCAGCTCGGAAATGGCCAGCGCGGGATGCGTGTCGTTCAACTGGATGGCCACCTTGTCCGGCAGGTTCTCAAACGTGGTGTGGTGGCGCTGGTGGCGGTACAGAATGTCGCGGATCGCGCAGAACACCAGAAAATATTCCTGGATAAGCCGCAGCTCCCGCCCCACCTGCACGGCGTCTGAGGGATAGAGCACCTTCGTGATGGTTTCCGCGCGGATCTTCTGCTCCACGGCGCGGATGTAATCGCCGTCGTTGAAGATGGACATGTCGAATTCTTCCGAGCCGCGCGCGGAGAAGAGGCGCAGCACGTTGACGGTCCGGCCGCCGTAGCCCGCCACGGGAAAATCGTAGGGAATGCCGGCGATCAGTTTCCAGTCGAGCCACATGGGATTGTGGCGGCCCTTACGGTCCACGCCGTCAATCACTTCGCCGTAGAGAGGCACAAAGCACGAGCGCTGCACGCGCTCCACCTGCCAGGGCATACCCTCGCGCAGCCAGCTATCGGGCCGTTCCAGTTGGTAGCCATTCCCGATTTCCTGGCGGAACATCCCGTACTCGTAGTGGATGCCGTAGCCGTAGCAGGGCATCCCGAGCGTCGCCATGGAATCGAGAAAGCAGGCGGCCAGGCGGCCCAGGCCGCCGGTGCCGAGCCCCGCGTCCGGCTCCACGTTCATGAGGTCGTCGAGCTCGTAGCCGAATTCGCGCGTGGCCAGACGCGCAATTTCCAGGATTCCCAGGTTGCGCAGGTGATCCCGCAGGAAGCGGCCCAGCAGGTACTCGATGGAGAGATAGTAGATGCGCTTCGGGTCGTTCCGTTCGTAGCGCTCCACCGTCTCGATCATGCGGTCCAGCAGGTCGTGCTTTACCGCGTAGGCCAGCGCGAGGTAGATGTTTTCGCGGCTGGCGCCCTCACGCTTCCTGCCCAGCGAGTTCCGCAGATAGTGATAAATGCGGTCTTCGAATGCCAGAACGTCCTTACGCGAGGGGGTATGGGCTTCAGTGGCCAAAGGCTGCATTCAGAAAGTTCCTCATACGAGGAAGAGCGCCGTGAGGCTGGGATGGCAATCCCAAAGAACTATTATCGCCCCGCTCCGGAAGAAAGAAAACCTCACAGGTTGTTTTGGCTTTCCAGGACGGCGGCGCCAGCGAGCCGGCATCACGGGGTGGCGGGCCGAGTGGGCGGCTGGAGCGCTACCGGCTTCGGAGCGGGCTGGGGCGGAGCGGACCAGGGCGCGGGCGCCGGAGTCCAATGGCGCGACTCGACGTCGGTGAGCGTGAAGGACAAAAGCAGCGCCAGCCAGAAGAACCCCGCCAGAATCACGATTTTCACCAGCGAGCTCGAATACCGCGCGTGCATGAAAAACAGCACCACCAGCAGCATCTTCACTCCCGCGATGGCCAGCGCCGCCGCCGTGTTCAGCGGCCCCAAATCAATGAACGCGACGCCGGTGGTCAGCGCCGTCAGCGCCAGCAGCGCCAGGAACACGCCGATGTAAATCCGCAGCGGGAGCACGTGGCCCGGCATCAGTAGCGCCCTCCCACCAGGTACAGCAGCGGGAAAAGAAAAATCCACACGATGTCGATAAAGTGCCAGTACAGCCCGCTCACTTCAATGGGCGAGTAGTAGCCGTCGTCGAATTTGCCGCGCGCGGCCATCCACACCAGCACCGCCATGATCCCCAGGCCGATCACCATATGCAGCGCGTGCAGGCCGGTCATGAAGAAATAAAAGCAGAAAAACAGCTGGATCGCCGGAGCGTTGGGACCCGGATAAGAAAACCCCATGCCGGGCACCAGGTGATCCTCGTAGTCGTGGCTCCACTCATAGGTGAATTTAATTCCCAGAAAGGCCGCGCCCAGCAGCATGGTGAGGATCAGGCAGAGGATCAGCGCCTTGCGGCGGTTCATCTGCGCCGCGCGCACGGCCAGCGCCATCGTCAGGCTGCTGCCGATCAGCACCGCCGTGTTCGCCGCGCCAAACCGCACATCGAGCAGCCGGCTGCCCGCTTCAAATCCGGGAAGATAGAGATGACGGTAGACCGCGTAGCCCGCGAACAGCCCGCCGAAGAACATGATCTCCGTCACTAGGAACACCCACATCCCCAGCGAACCGGCCTCGAATTGCTGGTCGATGCCGGCGAAATGATGCGCCAAATAGGACGGATGCTCCGCCGCATGCTCGGCGGCGTGCGGCGTGGGCGTGGCTGCGTCAGCCATGGGCGCCCTCCTCTGCCGAGTCCGCGGGGCCGTATGCGTAGGCCTCTTCCGTAACCACCGGCGTGGTCTCGAAATTGTAGGTCGGCGGCGGCGAGGGCGTCTGCCACTCGAGCCCCTTCGCCCGCCACGGATTCGGCGGCGCGACCGGCCCGTAGCGAATGGACCAGATCAAATAAATCAACGGAATCAGGTAGCCGATGCCCAGGATGGACGCGCCGGCCGACGACATCACGTTCAGGATCTGAAACTCCGCCGGATACGTGGCGTAGCGCCGCGGCATGCCCAGGTACCCCAGCATGAATTGCGGGAAGAACGTGAGATTGAAGCCAAAGAAAATGATGGCCGCGGCGATGCGCGCCCACATATCGGGATACAGCCGGCCCGTAATCTTCGGCCACCAGAAGTGCAGGCCGCCCATGTAGGCCATCACCGCGCCGCCCACCATGATGTAGTGAAAGTGGGCGACGATGAAATACGTCCCGCTCAGGTGCACGTCGGTGGCCAGCGACGCCAGGAACAGCCCGGTGAGACCGCCCATGGTGAACAGGCCGATAAAGCCCAGCGCGTACAGCATCGGCGCCTCGTACGAGATCGAACCCTGATACAGCGTCGCCGTCCAGTTGAACACCTTGATCGCCGAAGGTATCGCCACCAGAAAACTCAGCAGCGAGAAAATCAGCGCGGCGTACACGGACTGTCCGGCCACGAACATGTGATGTCCCCACACCAGAAAGCTGATCACCGCGATGGCCATGCTGGAAAACGCCACGAACGAGTAGCCGAAAATCTTCTTCCGCGAAAAGCAGGTGATCAGCTCGCTGATCACGCCCATACCCGGCAGGATCATGATGTACACGGCGGGATGCGAGTAAAACCAGAACAAGTGCTGGAACAAGAGCGGGTCGCCGCCCAGCGCGGGGTCGAAAATCCCCACGTGCAGAATGCGCTCGGCCCCCACCAGCATGATCGTGATGGCGATCACCGGCGTGGCCAGGATCATGATCAGGCTCGTCCCGTAAATGGCCCACAGGAAGAGCGGCATGCGGAACCAGGTGAGCCCCGGCGCGCGCATCTTGTGGATCGTGACGATGAAATTCAGCCCCGTCAGGATCGATGAAAATCCCGTGATGAACACGCCGATGGCCATCGAAATCACGTGCGAATTCGAATACGTGCTGCTGTACGGCGTGTAGAACGTCCAGCCCGTATCCACGCCGCCCGCCACCAGCGAATACAGCGCCAGGCTCGCCCCCGTGATGAACACGTACCAGCTCAGCAGGTTGATCTTCGGGAAGGCCAGGTCCTTCGCCCCGATCATCAGCGGCACCAGGAAATTCCCCAGCACCGCGGGAATCGAGGGAATCAGGAAGAAGAAAATCATGATGATGCCGTGCATCGTGAACAGCTTGTTGTAGGTGTCCGGATGCACGAGCGCGCCGGCGGGATCGATCAGGTGCAGCCGCATCAGCACCGCCAGCGTGCCCCCGATGAAGAACATCAGCGTGATCGTGCCCAGATAAAGAAGCGCGATGCGCTTGTGGTCCGTGGTCAGCAGCCACGATCTGATGCCGTAATCCGCGTTCAGGTAATCCACGCGGGCGGCGGCGGGAGCTCCGGGAGCGGCGCTCATTGGCCTTTCGTCTTCCTTTCCTCGCCTGCCAGCGACTTCACGTACGCGATCAGTTGCAGGATCTGCTCCTCGTTCAACTGCCCCTGGAAGCTCGGCATCACCGGCGCGTAGTTCGGCAGCGGCATGGAATTGGGCTGCGTGATGGCGCGGCGCAGGAACCCCTCGTCCACCACGAGCGTCTGGCCGTCGCGCAACTTTTGCGGTTTGCCGAACTGGCCGGCCAGCGAGGGGCCGCGCCCGCTGCCGTCCGCCACGTGGCACGTGGCGCAGCCGTACTGCTGGAAGAGCCGCTCGCCCGCCTGCAGCATGGTCTCGCCGCGCGTGCCGCCGGCCAGCCACGCCGCGTAATCGTCCGGGCTCATCACCTCCACCCACCCGATCATGGAGGCGTGACCCGTCCCGCAGTACTGCGAGCAGAAGAAGTGGAAGCGCCCGGTCTTCGTGGCTTGAAACCAGATGGAGACGTAACGCCCGGGCAGCACGTCCTGCTTCACCCGGAAGGCAGGGATGTAGAAGTCGTGGATCACGTCCTGGGAGGTCATGGTCAGCTTCACCGGCACCCCCACCGGCACGTGCAGCTCGTTGATTTCCCGCACGCCCTCGGGATGCTGCAGGTGCCACATCCACTGCTTGCCGACCACGAAGATTTCCATCGCCGCGTTCGGCGCGCGCGAATTCTGGAAGTACAGGCTTGAGCTCCACACAAACACCACCACGCACAGCGCCGTGGGCACCAGCGTCCAGGTGAGTTCGAGCGGCAGGTACGTCCTGGTTTCGGGCGGCTGCTCGTCTTCTGACTTACGGCGATAACGCACCATGAAGTAGAAGATCACCGTGAAAATCACGAACGTGAAAAACAACGTCACCGCGGTCAGAAAGAAATGCAGCTCGTCCACCCCGTCAGCGATCGTGGAAGCGCTCTCCGGATGCAGCTCGAACCCCGGCCACTTCTGGCCGGCGTCCAGCAGCGCAGCGGCGATGGCGTGGGGAATCACGAGTTCGCGCTCACCCGCGTCTCCGTTCGTCTTCCGGCAGCTTGTAACGCTCGCTGCGGAAGAAAACCACCATCATCGCGCTGATAGCCAGGACGGTGGCCAGTCCCGCCAGGCGCACCACGCGGGAAATGGCCAGCCCGTACTTCCCGGTCATGGGGTCGTAATGAAAGCAGGTGAGCAAAATCTGGTCCACGGTCGTGCCGATTTTTCCGCCGGACGCTTCCACCAGCGCCAGGCGCAGGTCGCGCGGCGAGTAGTCGATCCCGTAGAAGTACCGGGAGACCCGGCCCTGCGGCGTGAGCACCAGGATCCCGCTCGCGTGCCCGTACTGCTCCGAAGTTTTGTCGTATACGTAGCGGAAACCCACCGAGGCCGCCAGTTGCCGGATCGCCGGCTCTTCCCCGGTCAGGAAATGCCAGCCGGCCACTGACCCCGGGCGCCCGTAAAGCCCTGCGTACATCGTGTGCTTCGATTCGGCCAGCAGCGGCGTCTCCGTGGGATCGATGCTCACCGTCACGATGTCGTACTCTTTGCCGATGTCGAACACCATGGATTTCGCGCTGTTCAGCACGCCGTTCAGCACAAACGTGCACAGCATCGGGCACTGGTAATACACCAGCGTAAGAATCACGGGGCGCTTGCCGAAGTACTGGCGCAGCGGCACCACCGCGCCCTTCTCGTCTCGGAAGGTCAGGTCCAGCGGAATCTGCGCATCGAGCTTCTGATCCAGGCCAATCTCTTTGATCAGCGCGGGATCGCCCGACGGATTCTGCATCACCGGCAACGGCTGCGCCTGCGCGCGCGCCGCAGAGGGAGCGAGCAGCACGCCGCACAGCAGCGCGAACGCCGCAGCGGCCACGCGGCACGTTTCCGGAATTTTGCGCCCCTGCTTCATCTTCAGTTCCCGCTCCCATGCTTCGCGCCTGCGGGGGAGTTCGCGGCCTTTGCCGTATCGGTGCCCGCCCGCGCCGGCAATCCGCGTTCGAGCAGAAGATCCATGGCCCGCCCGATCGGAATGTGTACGATGCCCCGGCTCTGATCCACCCAGCCGTAGGAGTCGAGCGCTTTCTCCTGCCCTGCGCGAAATTGCTCGAGGTCCTGCACGGGATGCACCTGCAATTGCGGCAGTGGCGGCACTGGTCTGCCCTGCTCGAACGGCGTGGGCGGCGGCCCCAGGCTCTGCACGCGGTCGAAGTAGTCGAAGATCCACTTTGAAGCGCCCCAGGCCAGCACCAGCGTCACCAGCAGCACAAACCCAAAGCGCAGCAGGCTGCTCGGGTTGGCATCGCTCTTCTCGTAACCGCCCTCCGGCGGCGGCGCGCCGGGCGTGTGTTTAGTGTCCATGTTCGGGCGCCTCCTCCAGCCGCGCGTCGCCCAGCGGCACCAGTGGTTTCCCGCGAAGCTGCCCGGCAAACGCCCACAGCCAGAATCCGCCGATCGCCACCAGCGCCGCCAGGTCCGCGGCATGCACGCGCGGCGCCTGCGGCAGGAATGCGGGCACCACCAGCCAGTACACGTCCACCATGGAAATCACCAGAAGCACGCCGGCCACTATGGCCAGAGCATGTTTGCGGCGTTTGATGGGCCGGTTCAGCAACACCAAAAACGGCACCGCAAAGTGAAAGACAAGCAGGAACACGGCCACGCCCGCCCAGGCGCCTCGCGCCCGGCTCATGTACCAGGGAATCTCTTCTTTCAGGTTGCCCGACCAGATCAGCAGAAACTGGCAGAACGACAGGTACGCCCACAGCATCACGAACGCAAACAGCAGGTTGCCCAGGTCGTGGAAGCGCGCCGGCGACGCCACGGCCGCGAGCGGCGGCGTACGGTCCGCCAGCCGGCGCGCCATCAGGATCGAAAACGCCATCGCCGAAAGAACCTGCACGATGATGAAGATCATCCCGAAAATCGTCGAGAACCAGTGCGGCTCGAGCGACATCACCCAATCGATCACGGCAAACGTGGTGGTGAAGCCGTAGAGCAGCAGGCCTGGGGCGCTCAGGTTCTCCATCCGGTGATGCGCCGCGGGGTCGCGCGTGCCGTCTTCCTCGAGCGACCATCGGCTCAGCAGCGTCCCCAGCAGGATCCAGATTGCGAAATAAAAGACGGCGCGGCCCAGAAAGAAATCGCGGCTCAGGTAAACCGCTTTGAGCCCTGAGTGCGCCTCCGCCGCCCATTCCGGCTGCATCCATAGATAAAGCTTCGACATCCCAGCCGCGATGGGCAGAAACAGCACAGCCATTACCAGGAACGTCCGCGTGCTCGCCTCGCACAGCCGCCGGATTACGAACCCCCAGCCGCCGCCCGTCAGGTGATGCAGCATCAGCAGCCCCAGCGACCCGAGCGGCAGGCCGATCCAGAAGACATAACCGAGCAAGTAGGAGCGGAAGAATTGGTCGGGATTGCGCGCGGCCGTCGCCACGAGCACGAACGACCCGATGATGCCCGCCATCAACGCGGACTTCTGCATCCGGCCCAGTTCCAGATCGTGTGTGTCCGTTTCGCTCATGCTCCCGCGCTCATTCCCCTCGTACTCGCTTCCCCGCACTCACTTCGACGGTGCCTCGAGCTTCCCGCGCTCCGCGGCCGGCACGTCTGCCAGCGTAGCGGCCTGGCTCAACTGCAACGCGCGCACGTAAGCGATAATGCGCCAGCGATCCTCCGGCGCGACGCGCGAGCCGTACCCGTACATGTTGCCCAGCCCGTTCGTGATGATGTCGAAATAGTGGCCCACGGGAGCGTCACGTATCCTGTCAATGTGAAAAGAGGTCGGCTGCGGGAAGCCGCGCATCACGATCATGCCGCGGCCGGTCCCCGTTGCATCGTGGCACGGCGCGCAATAGATGTTGAACCGCTGCCGCCCGCGCTCCAGGTCCTGCCGGGTGATGGGAAACGGAAACGTGGTGGCCAGTTGCCCATTCACCTTGCCGGTATAGAGGTGCTCGTCCAGGTGCAACTGCCCGCGCGCCACGGTTCCCTCCACCACCGGCCGCGCCGAGCGGCCGTCGCCGAAGAAATCCGTGGGAGCCAGCGGCTTGTATTTCGGCTGCGTGTGCATGTCCAGCCGGCAGCCCGGCAGAAACAGCAGCAGCGCCGCCAGCGCGCCCCAGCGCGCCGCGCCGCGAATCCGTCCGATATGGCGGCGCTCAGGGATCAATGTCCACCACCTCGCGCGCCTTCGTCGTTTTCAG
>DATFZR010000496.1:0-2218 GCA_035314265.1 Candidatus Acidiferrales bacterium | reverse complement strand
CCTGGAGGCCACGGTGATTGACGTAGGGCAGGGCGACGCCATCCTGGTGACCTTTCCCGATGGACGCACGCTGCTGGTGGACGGCGGCGGCAGCGCGCTGGCGCCACTGGCGCGGCAGAACGGGCGGCCGCAATTCGACATCGGCGAAGACGTGGTGGCGCCCTATCTGTGGGACCGCGGGCTGAAACGCCTGGATGCCGTCGCGTTGACGCACGGACATCGCGACCACCTGGACGGCCTGTACGCCGTGCTGAACGATTTTCCCGTGGGCGAGCTGTGGCTCGGGCGCGAAATCACGGCGGCGGGTGTGCACGCGCTGGAAGACGAAGCGCACGACCGGCACGTGCGGATCGTCCGGCGGCTGCGCGGCGATTCATTCGACTGGGCGGGTGTTCACGGGGAGTTCCTGTGGCCGGGCGACGAGCCGGCGGCGGACAAAGCCAACAACAACGACTCGCTGGTGCTGCGGCTGGAATTCGGCGGCGTGCGCTACCTTCTGGTGGGAGATATCGAACGTCCCGTGGAGCGGCAATTGCTCGCGCGGGGCGACGCGCTTCATGCGGATTTTCTGAAGGTAGGGCATCACGGAAGTAAGACGTCTACCACGCCGGATTTTCTGCAGGCGGTGGCGCCGCAGGTGGCGGTGATTTCCGCGGGAGCGGACAATCCCTACGGCCATCCGAACCAGGTGGTGCTGGATGAATTCACGGGACGCGGCGCGCGGCTGCTGCGCACGGACCGGGACGGGGCCACGACGGTTTCGACGGATGGCCGGGTGATTCGCGTGCAGAGTTACGCCGGGGAGCAGCGCCAGCCGTAGCGCCAGGTGCGGCAGGCTGGGCACTGAATGGGAACTGCCGCAGGGCTGCCGCCCTGCGCTACAGGTGGATCAGGCTCCTGACGACGGGGGCGTTTCTTCGTCGATCGTTTCGATTTCCACGCCCTCTTCGGAGGAAAGGTATTCGGCGATGATGCGACGCGCGTCCTCGGCCTCCGAAGCGAGCACGACGATATCGCCATCCGTCATCCCCGCGGCGGGCGCGTGCATGGGAAATGGCTCGCCTCCCGAAAAATCAGGCGTCTTCAGCCCCGCGCTCTCCAAGAGCCCGCGAATGACCATTGCTTCCGTGGACGTCGTGGCGCGGTGAACGATTACGGTAGGATCGCGACTGCCGGAGTCGGGCATGTGTGGCCCCCTCCCTGCCAGTGTCTATAATAGTCCAGTCAGACGCGAATGGAAGCAGAAAGCCCGAGAGTTCCCTTCCCGGAGGTCATCGAGAGAGTGAGCGGCCCTGATGCCGGATGCCGCCGTTTTGCCCGTGCGCACGTTCAATGCGCGGGCCATAGCATAGTGGCAGCGAGAATCGCGAAACTAATCACGGCGCCGACGAGGGCCTGATACTCGCGGTTCCGGCGATACTGCGCCCAGGAAAACGTGGGGGATGCCGGTGCTGGGCCGCGCGGGGGACGCGGCCAGAATCGCGGCGCCTGGCTCGCGTAGGCGTCGAACGCTGCGCCATACTCTGCGCGCAGTTCCTGCTCCTCGCGCCGGATCACGCCGGGATAGAAAACGGCCAGATACAGCGCGGCTACAGCAGCCGCAATCCAGGATGCCGTGGCCACCAGAAATCCCGCAGCGAGACACATGCTTCCGAAATAGAGCGGATTGCGCGTCCATGCGTAGGGACCGGTGGTGGCGAGCGCCTCGTGTTTGCGCAGATGGCCGGCCGCGGAGCCGCGGATCAGCAACCCGATGGCGGCAACAACTCCCCCGCAGGCCAGCATGAGGGGCGTGGGCCGCGCCAGCACAAAACAGGCGATGCCGACCGGGTAGCCGAAGCGCACACGCCAGCGCGTGCGCCATGGCGGAGGGAGCGAGGCGCCTGGCGTCACGATTGCGCAGCCTCCGCGCGACCACGGGCCGCAGCCAGCCGGCGCACAACCGCTTCTTCCACCTGCTCCACGGCGATGGAAAGCATCGAGGGCGCAATCGAGGAGCCGCGGCCATAGGTTGTCTCGTGGGGACGCGCGTTGCGCAGCACCACATCTTCGCGAGAATAGGGGCCGGTCTGCGCCGGGTCTGTGGGTCCGTACAGGCCCACCACGGGGGTGCCCAGTGCTACGGACACATGCAGCGGGCCCGTATCTGCTCCCACGAAGAATTGGGCGCTGCCGAGAGCGGCCATCAATTGCGGCAAATCGAGTTCGAGCAGCAGGG
>DATFZR010000495.1:0-5304 GCA_035314265.1 Candidatus Acidiferrales bacterium | reverse complement strand
CAAGAGAAGGCAGCAAAGCTTCTGGGCTTCACGCAGCCGAAAATCTCCAGATTGCTCAAGGGGTAGTTCCGAGGCATGTCCGAACGGCGCCTGCTGCGGTGCCTGAGGCGTCTGGGGAGGGACGTTGAAATCGTGGTGAGGCCGGCCTTGCTCACGGTCGGAAGTGCGGGCAGGGTCAGCGCCCTCGTCGGATGCTGAAAAGGGGCGACCTGGGGAGTCAGTTTCTTGGACGAGGCGCGGGGGACAGAGCGGAGGACAGACAGGAATGTCTGTCCCACGGCGTGACTGGCTCAGCGGGCGAGGGACAAGTGAAAAGTGATGATCGATCGAGTGGTGGAGCGGCCGAGAAATTCAAAAAACCGCAGAACTGAGAAACTGTCATAAAAACCTAAACGCTTTGTTTTCTTAGTGGCCAGAAACTTTTATGAGAGGGCTTCTCGCGTTTTTGAGTCGAAAACGGTGCCAAGAACGGGCGATTTGGAACGAAAGAGGGGCATTTGTGGGGCTAATTGGGGTCAATTTCTAGTTAACATAATACCGAAACACGTCCGGCTCCACTTTTTGGAAGAGCCACTTTCGGCCGGACCCGCCGTCAATCTGCGCGCAAGAGACCCCGGAAAACTCTCCAGCGCCAGAGGCGCCAACTGCTCGCCCTGGCCATCACCACACGGAAGCGGCTCTTCAAGCTTACAGAGCAGCCACACACCGCAGCCCGTAACCGCTGCTTCGCATCGGCCGCCTGGATACCAGCGGGGACCGGCTATTTCGCGCTGGTAAACAGCACCACATCGCTAGTAATCGGGCCGCGCGCGATGGCAATGAACTTGCCGTCGGGCGACCAGCTGAAATTCCAAAAAGAATCGGAAGTAAAGCGGGTCAGTTGCTTTGCAGGACCACCACCGGAAGCGGGAAGCGTCCAAAGGTTAGCAGTGCCCGTGCGAATGTCCACAAGGGCTATGCCGCGGTTATCCGGCATCCAATTGGCAAGCCCGGCGCTGGGATCCAGCGTGTCCGGTATGGCTAGTTCCCCCTCGATCGCCCCGCTCTCCGCGGAAACAATCAGCACGACCACCGGACCGTCCTTGCGCACGCTGGCAAAGGCCACATGACGGCCATCCGGGCTGAGGATGGGCCCCCTCACCGTAGGCCGATCGGAAACCTGCACGGGGGCGCCACCCGAGACCGGCACCTTGAAGATGTAATTCGTTCCGCCGGGAGTCTGCCCGAAGTAATACGCCCACTCTCCCGCGCCTCCACATCTGGGGTTTACCTCGTTGGGGCCATTCGTCAGTTGAGTCGAGGCTCCTCCCTGGAGATCGAGCTTCCACAGGTTGTGCACGCCGTTGGACTCGCTCTCGTACACAACGGTGCGGCCGCCGTCGCAAACAGCGGGTTGTATATGATAGCGGCCGTCAAACGTAAGCTGCCGGACATTCGATCCGTCAGGATTTGCCAGGAATAAATCCCAGACTCCAGTATGGGGCGCAGCGTAAACAATGCGGTCATCCGGGGTCCAAGCCAGGCCAAACGCGCCATCGAACCTGCCGGAGGTAACCGGCCGTGCGTTTTCCGGGGCATTGCCGGGGCCAACCCAGATCGCGCTCGATGCGTTTATCTGCACGGTAGCGATCGTCCGGCCGTCGGCAGACACCGAAACGCTCAGATAATTGGTCAAATCGTTCGACACCTTGCGCAACCTGCCCCCCGGATAGCTCACCGTCCAGAGCTGCACCGGAGCCGCGGTTTTTTCCCTGGCCGCCAGCAGCAGCCCGCTCCCGTCGGGCAGCCAGCAGAAATCCGATATGTTGCGCCAGCGCCTGCCGGGAATGGGCTTTTCGCTGCCCGTGACGGCATCGATTTCCACCATCTGCCACATGAGTCCGCCCGAATCGGCGCCCGTGACGCTCGCGGCGATCCGCCGGCCATCGGGCGACCACTGCGCAGTTTGGTAGGTCCCGAACATGGTCATCTTGTGCGCGGCAAGCTGCCGCGCTCCATTCCCGTCGGCGTTGCTGATCATCACGCGCGCCGTGCCGGAGGCAGAGTCCGCAATGGCGTATGCCATGCTGCGTCCGTCCGGCGAGAACGACACGCCCGTATCCGCCGCGTCCACCAGCAGGCGCGGAGTACCGCCCAGTACGGGCACCTGATACACCTTGCTGACTCCTCCCACTGGAGGACCCGTCGTGAACGCCAGGTAGTTCCCGTCCGGTGTGAATGCGAAGTCGCCGATGGGGTTCATCCCCGGGGGGATTACCGAAACAGCGCTGGCAACGGCGATCTGCCGTACCCACAGGCTCCACTGCCCATTCTGCACGGCGACATAGGCGAGATAGCGGCCATCCGCCGAAATGCGCGCCCGGCCCACATCGCCCGTGGAGGTCAAACTGGAAATCGCCGGATTTTGAAAACCGTTCTCTGCCAGACCGGAGCCGAAAAATCCTCGCCAATAGAGCAGGCCCGCAGCGCCGATCAGCAATAGAAAAATCGCGCCGAGAACGGCCGGCGTCTTCGCTCGCCCTGGCCTGCGCGTGACCGCGGCAAGGGTCTCAGTCGCGGCAAGGCCGCCCGAGGGCGTGCGTGCCGGGTCTCCCGGGAGTGTCTGGGCGCTTGCCGGGCCGGTTGCCCCGCCCGCAGCGCCGGCCGGTTCGCTGCCCGCGCCTCTCGAATCCGCGCTCGCCACCTTAGGCCGTCCGCCGCTCGAATCGCGCTTTAGGCGTTCCAGGTCGGCGCGCATTTCCGCGGCGCTCTGGCAGCGAAGGTTCCGCTCTTTTTCGAGTGCCTTGTGGATCAGGTCTTCCAGCTTCTGGGGAACCTCGGGGTTCAGCCGCGTGGGAGGCACGGGCGGGCGCTCCAGTATCGCGTTGAAGATCATGCCCGAGGTTTCGCCTCGGAACGGCAACTGCCCCGTGGCCATCTCGTAGAGCACCGCACCGAAGGAGAACAGGTCGGTCCGCGCATCCAGGTCCTTGCCCTTTACCTGTTCCGGCGACATGTAAGCCACCGTGCCAATGGCCGTGCCCGGGCTGGTGAGATGTTCACCAACGTCCAGGGTCGCTGCGGTCGCCTCCGCTCCCGTTTGCTGCGGGGGAGAGACTTTGGCCAGGCCAAAGTCCAGGATTTTGGCGTGGCCGCGCCCCGTCACAAAGATATTTGCGGGTTTGATGTCGCGATGAACGATGCCTTTCGCGTGAGCGGCGTCGAGAGCGTCCGCGATCTCGATTCCGAGCGAAAGCAAAGTCTCCAGATCCGTGGGACGCCCGGCGATGCGGTGCTTCAGCGTCGCGCCGTCCAGGAATTCCATGGCGATAAACGCCCGTCCGCCTTCTTCGCCCACGTCGTAGATCGTGCAGATGTTCGGATGGTTCAGCGCAGACGCCGCCTGCGCCTCCCGCCGGAAGCGCGCCAGCGCTTGCACATTCCCCGCCACAAGATCAGGCAGAAACTTAAGCGCGACGAAGCGGTTCAGGCGGGAATCCACGGCCTTGTAGACAACCCCCATCCCGCCCCCGCCGAGCTTCTCGATGACGCGGTAATGCGAGATGGTCTGGCCGATCATGGTTGGAATACAACTGTTGGCGACGGATGTTAGGCTGCACTCACAGGCAAGTCAACGTGCAGTACACGAAGACTTCGCTGCTTCTCACCGAATCCTGCTACTCCCAGCGAAAGACCCTCGCCGAGATCGCCGTGAACACGCCAAACAGCACTGCCAGGGCCGCCACGTCGCCCGCGTGGGCCGTCCATCCGTCGCCATTCCAGATTCCCTGAAGCAGCGGCACGGCATACGTGAGCGGCAGCACCCGGGCCACCACGTGAAGGGCCGGCGGGAGCGACTCCACGGGCAGGAAGAGTCCCGAGAGGCCGATCATCGGGTAGAGAATCACGGCGCCCACCGGCTGCGCAAAGCGCGCCGTGGGCACGATGCTCGCGATCAGAAAACCGATGGACAGGATGCTCCACGTGCTGATCAGCAGCGCGATCGTAAAAGAGAACAGCGGCACGTGAACGTCCACCGGGTAGTAGCGTTTGCCCGCCAGCACCAGCAGCAGCAGCGTGGCCACGCTCAGAATCAGCTTCACGATCACGTGCGCCGACAGGATCGTCTGCGGGCGCAGGGGCGTGGCCCGCAGCCGCCTGAGGATTCCGCCCTCCCGGTAGATCGAAATAATCGTGATCAGCGAAAGCACGGCGTTGATGATGATCAGCACCGACGCCAGCACCGGCACACCCACACGGACGAAATTGCTGGCGGCCAGCGAAGGCGTGGAGGGTCCGCGGCCAACCACTTTGCCCAGCACCAGGAACACCAGCACAGGAAAAGCGATCGTGCCGAACGCGCCAAGCGGCTCGCGCAGGAAGATCTTGATCTCGATCCAGGTCAGTTTCCCGAGTCCACGCAGCATATTTATCCAGCCTTACCAGCGCATTCCATCATTCCCGTATCGAACGCCCCGTCAGCTTCAAAAACACGTCCTCGAGGTTCGGCAGAATCGTCCGGAAATCCGTCACGCGGATGCGATTCTCGCTGAGACAGCGAATCACCTCGGTCACCAGGTCACCTTGTCCGCGAATCGTGAAACGCTGGTCCGCGCGCGCGACCGCCTCAACCCCGGCGACCGCGCGGAAACGCTCTTCCGCGCCGGGATCGTCTGTAGCCAGCACCACAGTTCGCTCCGCGCAGTGACGGGCAACGAGCCGCTCCGGCGTGTCGATATCAATGATCCGTCCGTGCTCGATGATGGCTACGCGGTCGCACAGCCGTTCGGCTTCTTCCATCAGGTGAGTGGTTAAGAATACTGTTTTGCCGCGCTCGCGGATGCCGCGCACCAGGTCCCAGATGGCGCGGCGCGCCTGCGGGTCGAGGCCGGTGGTCAGCTCGTCCAGAAACACCACCTCCGGATCGTTGATCAGCGCAAGCGCGATAAAGAGACGCTGCTTCTGCCCTCCGGAGAGGTTCATGAACCAGGCGCCGCGCTTATCGGCGAGGCCGAGCTGCTCCAGCAGCTTTTCGCCGTCTACCGCTTTCTTGCGATAGAGCGAAGCCCACAGGTCTACCGCCTCCCACACCTTGATGCGCTTCTGCAGTTGCGCCTGCTGGAGCTGGACCCCGATGCGTTCCTGCAGCGTGTACACCTGGCGGAAGGGATCAAGACCCAGCACCGAGATGCTGCCCCGGTCGGGCCGCCGCAGTCCTTCGATGCACTCCATCGTCGTGGTTTTTCCCGCGCCGTTGGGCCCGATCAACCCGAAAATCTCGCCGTCGTTTACCTCAAACGACACTTCGTCCACGGCCACCGTCCG
>DATFZR010000494.1:0-4548 GCA_035314265.1 Candidatus Acidiferrales bacterium | reverse complement strand
AGAAAAGCAGGACTGTTCGTTTTCGCAATTACCGTACTGGCCGTCGCGGCGCCCGCCGTATTCGCGGCGGATGGCCCCGTTGGCGAGCACGGCCCGCACTGGATCGCCATCTCCACGGCGCTCGGCATGGCCACAGCCGCGGCATTCTGCGGCATGGGCCAGGCCCGCGT
Source organism: Candidatus Acidiferrales bacterium (assembly GCA_035314265.1). Taxonomy (GTDB): domain Bacteria; phylum Acidobacteriota; class Terriglobia; order Acidiferrales; family UBA7541; genus JOPF136. The sequence continues at coordinate 4,378 of DATFZR010000494.1, read as the reverse complement.
GGCCGCGGCAGCTTGCGAGGGAATGGCCCGGAATCCCGGCGCGGCGGATTCCATCCGCGGGGCCATGATTCTCGGACTGGTGTTCATCGAGACGCTGGTGCTGTTCACGCTCGCGATGATCTATCTGAAGGCGTCTTAGTTCGTAAGACGCGACACGCTTTGCGAGGCCCGGGAGCGCAGCTCCCGGGCCTTTTCTTTCGTGGCACAGGCTTCAGCCTGTGCGCTTTTTCCAATCGGCCTCGCCAGATACACCCGCACCGGGATTGCACTCTGATGGGGAAAACTGCGTCCAAACGATGATCGAGGGCACAGCCGGAAAGGCTGTGCCGCGCTCAGCGCAGTGCGCCGGCCGAGCGCTGCGCCAAATCCCTTACCGCATCGGGAAAGAGGCCCAGGTAAATCGTGACCACCGTGGTGAACAGCACGACCGCGCCCACGGCGTAGGGCACGGGCGCAGTCGTGCGGTCGGGCGCCGGCTCGCTGAAGTACATGATGCGCACCACGCGCAGGTAGTAGTAGGCGGAAATCACGCTGTTCACCGCCAGGACGACGGCCAGCCCGGTAAGCTGCGCATTGAGCGCCGCCTGGAAGATGTACAGTTTGCCCATGAAGCCGGCGGTGATCGGCAGGCCCATCAGCGACAGCAAATAGAGAGACATGCAGGCTGCCGCGAGAGGCTGCGTGCGGCCCAGCCCCGCGAGGTCTTGAATCTCCACGTGCCGCTCGCCGGCATCGCCCAGATGGCTAATCAGCGTAAAGGCGCCCAGGTTCACCAGCGCGTACACCAGGATGTAGAAGAGCAGGGCGGCGATTCCCAGCTTCGTATTGGCCGCAAAGGCCACCAGGATGTATCCGGCATGGGCGATCGAGGAATACGCCAGCATGCGCTTTACGTTGGTTTGCACGACGGCGGCCAGGTTGCCGATGCACATGCTGAGCAAGGCCGAACTCCAGACTACCCAGAACCACGAGGCGCTCATCGCGCCGAATGCCGTGTAGAAAACGCGCACCATGATGGCGAAGGCCGCAGCCTTGGGCCCGCTGGCAAACAGGCCGCTCACGGGCGTGGGAGCGCCCTCATATACGTCAGGCGCCCAGAACTGGAAGGGCGCGACGGCGACCTTGAACGACAGGCCCACGAAAACCAGCGCGCTGCCCAGCACCAGCAGGCGCGGATCGACCACCGCCAGCCCCGCGTCCGTCTGCCCCTGGTGCAGGATGCTCTCGCGAATCGCCTCGATTTGCGTCGAGCCCGCTCCGCCGAAGATCAGCGCCGAGCCGTAGAGGTAAAAGGCCGTGGCGAACGAGCCCAGCAGGAAATACTTCAGCGCCGATTCGTTTGACTTCGGCGCGTTACGCCGGTAGCCGGCCAGGATGTAGCTGGCGATGCTGCTCACCTCCAGCCCCACGAACGCCGTCAGCAGTTCCTGCGCGCAGGCCATCACCGCCATGCCCACGGTGGCAAACAAAATCAGGGCGTAATACTCCCCATGCTGCATGTGTTCGCGTTCCAGATAATCAATCGAGCCGAGCATCGCCAGCACGGCAAACGTGAAGATGCCCAGGAACATGAACACGCTGAAGTAGTCCACGCGAATCAGGCTCGTATACGGCAAGTCCGGATAGGAGTCGCCCATGTGCTCCGCGGAGAGCAGCACGCAGAACAGCGCAGCCAGCCCGCCGAACACGGCCAGGCGGGCCAGGGCGCTCTTCGAGCGCTCGGGCACAAACGGGTCCAGCACCATGACCAGGATGCCGAAAAAGCAGGCCACGAAGATCGGCGCGAGCCGGTAGAAGTCTTCGATGTGCACGGCGCTGGAGATCTGCGGCATTTACCGCGCACCTGTCTTTGGGAGATCCGCGGCGACGGGCGTCCCGGCCAGGACCACGGGGTGGAACAGAGCAGGTTGCGAACGGGGCACGGCAGGCGCAGGCGACGGGGCCGGCGCCGGGGCGGCCGTGCGCGAAGCGTTGTACACGCCGGGGCGCGCCATTTCCACCGCGCGGATGCGCGTCACCGTGGCTTCCGTGCGGCTGGTAAACAGCGGCGAGGCTACGCCCATCACGAGGGCCATCACGCACACGGCCCCCATGGCAAAAATCTCGCGGGGCAGGGCGTCGGGCAGCGTCTTATTTTTTTCCAGCGTTACCTGCCCGTAAATCACGCGCTGGTAGCTCCATAGCAGATACACGGCGGAAAGGATCACGCCGGTGGCCGCGTACATGCCCCACCACGGGTTGCGCAAAAACGCCCCGTTCAGAATCAGGAATTCGCCCACAAAGCCATTCAGCACGGGCAGGCCCGCGGACGACAGAGTCACGAACAGGAACAGCGAGGCGAAGACCGGCATGGGCGTGGCCAGCCCGCCGAACTCGGCGATCAGGTGCGTGTGGCGGCGGTCGTAGAGCATCCCGGCCGCGAGGAACAGCCCGCCGGTGGAAATGCCGTGGTTCAGCATCTGGTAGACGGCGCCCTGCATGCCGATCTGGTTGAGAGAGAAAATGCCCAGGACGATGAATCCCATGTGGCTTACCGAGCTGTAGGCCACCAGCTTCTTATAGTCGGGCTGCACCATGGCCACGAGCGCGCCATAAATGATTCCAATGATGGCCAGCGTCGCAATGTACGGGGCAAACTCCCGGCTGGCGCCGGGGAAGAGCGGCAGGCAGAAGCGAATCATCCCGTACGTGCCGATTTTCAGCAGCACTCCGGCCAGAATCACGGACCCGGCCGTGGGCGCCTCCACGTGCGCATCGGGCAGCCAGGTATGCAGCGGGAAGAGAGGCACTTTGATGGCAAACGCCACGAAAAACGCCAGGAACAGGAGTTGTTCCGTCCCCACCGAGAGGCTTACCGTACCGCGCATGAGCTGCTGCTGGATCACCGGCAGATCGAAGGATCCGGTGATGTTGTACAGCGCCATGATGGCCACCAGCATGAAGGCCGAGCCCGCCATCGTGTACAGCACAAATTTGACGGTGGCATAGATGCGCCGCTCGTGCCCCCAGATGCCGATGATGAAGTACATGGGGATGAGCATGGCCTCGAAGAACAGGAAAAACAGGAAGAGGTCGAGCGATACGAACACGCCGATCATGGCCGACTCGAGCGCCAGGAGCATCACGTGGAACTCGAGAACGCGCTTATCGATCCCCTTCCACGAGCAGAGCACCGAGAGGGGCATGAGGAACGTGGTGAGCAGCACCAGCCACAGGCTCAGCCCGTCGAGTCCCAGATGGTAAAAGATCGGCGGGGAGAACGCCCACCGGTGCACTTCCTGGAACTGGTAGCCCGCCACGGTGGAATCGAAGCCCGCCAGCAGGAAAAGGGAAATGACGAAGGTCACGCCGGTAATCGCCAGCGCCCCGCGGCGAACCCATTCCTTCTGCTCGCCGTCCAGCAGCATCAGCAGCAGCCCGCCCAGGAAGGGCAGAAAAGTGACCACGGTCAGCAGATAGGATCCTTGCATATCAGTGTCCCAGCCACAGGAAGAGCCCGGCCACGGCAACGGCGCCCACCACGAGCCACGATGCGTACGTGCGGCCGTTGCCGGACTGCACGTGGCGGAACCCCTCGCCCAGATCTCGCGCGGCGCGACCCACGCCGTTTACGGTGCCGTCGATGAGGCCGGCGTCCACGCCCTTCCAGAGGACGTTGGTGGAAATCCATTGCATGGGGTGGACGATCACGGCGTCATACAGCTCGTCCACGTAATATTTATGGAGCAGCACCCGATGCGGCCCGGCCAGCTTCTCGGCCAGTTCATCCGCCGTCTTCGGTTTCCTGATATAGATCCACCAGGCCACCAGGAATCCAACGGCCACGCCGTTCATGGTCAGCAGCATGGCTTTGAATTCCTCGTCGTGGTGCGCACGGGCAGGCAACTCCGCCCGTACTTCCTCGGCGTGCGCGAAGACCGGTTGCAGGAACTCCTCAAAATGGTCTTTGCCGCCGACGAATTTGGGCGCTGCCATCCAGCCGCCCGCAAGAGACAGGACGGCCAACACGGCCAGTGGGATCAACATGGACTTCGGCGATTCATGTACGTGGACGTGGTGCTCGTCGTACCGCGGCGCCCCGAAAAACGTGAGGAAGATGAGGCGGAACATGTAGAACGACGTCATGATCGCGGTGACCACGCCGGCCAGCCACAGCGCCCAACTGCCATACGGGCTGGAATACGCCTGCCACAGAATTTCATCCTTGCTGAAGAAACCGGAGAAACCCGGCACGCCGGCGATGGCCAGTGTAGCCGTCAACATGGTGAGGAAGGTCACACGGATGTGACTGCGCAGGCCTCCCATGTTGCGCATGTCCTGCTCGCCGCCCATGGCGTGAATCACGCTGCCCGCGGCCAGGAACAGCAGCGCCTTGAAG
>DATFZR010000493.1:0-7917 GCA_035314265.1 Candidatus Acidiferrales bacterium | reverse complement strand
CTTGGTGTCTTTTTTCGCGCCTGGAGGAACAAACATGAGGAATCCCGTATCACGTGTTCTGAGTGTGCTGCTGCTGGCCGGATGCGCCGCAATCGGGATAGCGCGCTCGGGCCAGGCACAGGCCCAGGAGCAGCCCCAGCCGCCGGGAGTGCAGCAGGCACAGGGTGACCCGCCCACGCGGGTGGCCCGGCTGAATTACCTGCATGGCTCCGTCTCCCTGGAGCCCGCGGGAGAGAACGAATGGGTGGCCGCGGTTGCCAACCGCCCGCTGACCACCGGCGACAGCCTGTGGGTGGACGCCGGGGCGCGCGCCGAGCTGCACATCGGCTCGACGGCCATCCGCCTGGGTGAGAACACCGGCGTGACTCTCGTGGAAGTGGCGGACCGCGCCGTGCAGTTCCGCATCGCCCAGGGATCCGTGATCATCAACGCGCGCCACGTGGACGAAGGCGACATCATCGAGGCCGACTCGCCGAATCTGGCCTTCGGACTGCTCGGGCCGGGGGAATACCGCGTGGACGTGAATGCCGAGGGGACGGAAACGGCCACGAGCGTTTTGCGCGGGCAGGGACAGGTGAGCGGGGGCGGCCGGGAGTACACGGTGGTGGCGGGACAGCAGGCTCGCTTTGCGGGCGTGGACTCGCTCGACTACCAAATCGCGCCAATCTCCGCCCCGGATTCGCTGGCCAATTGGAGCTTGGATCGCGACCGCCGCGAAGACCGTGCGAACACTGCGAATTACGTCTCGCCGGAAATGACGGGTTACGAGGATCTGGACCAGCACGGCCAGTGGAGCAACGTGGCCGGGTACGGTCCCGTATGGACGCCGGTGGGCGTGCCAGCGGGGTGGGCGCCCTACCGCTACGGGCACTGGGTGTGGATCGCGCCGTGGGGCTGGACCTGGGTGGACGACCAACCCTGGGGATTTGCGCCGTTCCACTACGGCCGCTGGGCGTATGTGGGAGCAGGCTGGGTGTGGGTGCCCGGCCCGGTTGTTCGGCCCGTTTATGCGCCGGCGCTCGTGGCCTTTGTGGGCGGCGGGCCAGGCGGAGGATTCGCGCTTGCCGTGGGCGGCGGGCCGGGAGTGGCATGGTTTCCGCTGGGCCCGGGCGAGGTGTTTGTGCCTGCGTATCGCGTCTCGCAGGTCTATGTGACCAACGTGAACGTGACCAATACGCGCGTGGAAACGACCCGCGTGACCAGCGTATACAACTACTACTCGGCCACCGGAGGAGAGCAGCGTGTGACTCAGGTGACCTACGTGAACCAGGTGGCGCCGGGTGGGGTGACCGCCGTTACGCGCGAGACGTTTGTGGGCGCGCGGCCTGTGGCCGCCAACGTGGTTCAGGTGAACGCGGCGGAAATGGCTCGGGCGCCGGTGACGCGCGTGGCGCCGGTGGCGCCGGTTCGCGGCAGCGTGATGGGTGCTGGCGCTCCAACCGCTACGGCACCACCCGCGGCTGTGCAGAACCGAATGGTGGTGAGCCGCGCGCCGGCGGCGCCTACACCGGCGTCTACGCAGCGCTCGCCCGCGTTCAATGCGAGGCCAGGTCAGGCGCCAACTCCGACGCCGGCCGCGGGCGCGGTTCCGCCGCCTATACGCGTGCCTGCACCGGCAGCGCAGCCTGCGCCGCGGACGTTGGAGATGCAGGGAACGCCGCCGCCCGCGCCACGGACTCAGGAGGCGGTGACGCCGCAACCGGCGCCGCGTCCCAGCGCCTTGCCTGCGCCAGCGGTGCCGCCGAAGAGTTCGCAGGAAGAAGAGCAGAAGTACCAGAAGCCGCAGCAGCAACAGCAGCAACAGCAACCGAAGCCTAATACGTCCAGCTCTTCGGGGTCGAAGAGTGGGAATAAACCGGCTGACAAGGACAAAGACAAGGACAAACCGGCCAAACCGTGATTTTGAGTGCGGCGGCTCGATCGAGAGTGCGAATCGTGGCGAAGGGCCCACGGTCAGAACGGCACTGACCGTGGCTACATAACCCTGCGGCGGGTCATTTCCTGGGATGTGAGGCGTCTAGATCCAGGTTCAGTTCGAGGACGTTCACGCGCGGCTCGCCCAACACCCCAAAATCTCGTCCCTTCGTGTGGGCGGCTACCAGCAGGCGGACCTCATCCTCGGGAATTCCGCGCTCGCGGGCTACGCGGGACACCTGGAATTCGGCGGCGGCGGGGGTGATGTGGGGGTCGAGGCCGGAGCCGGATGCGGTGACGAGATCTACCGGGACGGGCGCGCCGGGATTCTCCGCGGCTAGCTTTTCCGCCTCGGCCTGCACGCGATCAATCAACTGGCGATTTGTGGGGCCCAGGTCTGAGCCGCCGGAGGCCAGCGGGTCGTATCCCGCGCCCGCCGCCGACGGGCGCGAATGGAAATACCACGGCGAGGTGAAGGGCTGGCCGATGATGCGCGAGCCCACCAGCTTGCCGTCGCGCTCGATCATCTGGCCGTTGGCGCGGTTCAGAAACAGGAATTGGGCGAGACCCGTGACCACGAGCGGGTAGACCACGCCGAAGAGCACAGTGGTGACGAGCGTCATCCAGATGGCGATCCAAAGATTCTTCTTCACGGCTGTTCTCTTCCCTTCCGCTTTCTTCTCTTAGCTTGCTAGGCCCAGCCCAGCTTGGTCACCAGCAGGTCAATCAGCTTAATTCCGATAAACGGGGCCACCACGCCCCCAAGACCGTAGATCAACAGGTTGCGCCGCAGGAGCGCGGCGGCCCCCAGGGGGCGGTAGCGCACGCCCCGCAGCGCGAGCGGGATGAGCGCAATGATGATCAGCGCGTTGAAAATCACCGCGGAGAGGATGGCGGAATGAGAGGTGCGCAGATGCATCACGTTGAGCACGCCCAGTTGCGGAAACGCCTCGGCGAACATGGCCGGGATGATGGCGAAATACTTGGCCACGTCGTTGGCCACGGAAAAGGTGGTGAGTGCGCCGCGCGTAATCAGCAGTTGCTTGCCGATTTCGACGATCTCGATCAGCTTGGTGGGGTTCGAGTCGAGGTCCACCATGTTGCCGGCTTCCTTGGCAGCCTGCGTGCCGGTGTTCATGGCCACGCCGACGTCTGCCGCAGCCAGCGCGGGCGCGTCGTTGGTACCGTCGCCGGTCATGGCCACGAGCTTGCCCTTGGCCTGCTCGCTGCGGATGAGCGCCATTTTGTCTTCCGGCTTGGCCTCGGCCAGAAAGCCGTCTACGCCGGCCTGGCGCGCGATGGTTGCGGCGGTGAGCGGGTTATCGCCCGTAATCATGACGGTGCGAATGCCCATGGCGCGGAGCTGGTCAAAGCGCTCGCGCATGCCACCCTTGACGATGTCTTCGAGCTGAATGGCGCCCATGACTTTGCGATTCCTGGTGACCAGCAGCGGAGTGCCGCCATTGGTCGCGATGGTCTGGACGATTGCCTGCGTCTCCGCGGGAACGGCCTGCCCGTGCGCCGCGGCGTATTTGGCAATGGCATCGAAGGCGCCCTTGCGGATTTCCTGGCCGTCGAGGTCCACGCCGGACATGCGCGTCTGCGCCGTAAAGGGCACAAAGGTGGGATTGTAGGAGGCCAACTGGCGTCCACGCAGCCCGTATTTGTCCTTAACCAGAACGGCGATGGACCGGCCTTCCGGGGTCTCGTCGGCGAGGGAGGCGAGCTGCGCGGCGTTCGCCAGTTCCAGCTCGTTCACGCCGGGGGCGGGATAGAGTTGCGTGGCCTGGCGGTTTCCCAGGGTGATCGTTCCGGTCTTATCGAGGAGGAGCACGTCCACGTCGCCGGAGGCCTCGACGGCGCGACCGGACATGGCAATCACGTTGCGCTGAATCATGCGGTCCATGCCGGCGATGCCGATGGCGGAAAGGAGGCCGCCGATCGTAGTGGGGATCAGGCAGACGAGCAGCGAGACGAGCACGAAGATATTCTGCGGCGCTCCGGAGTAGACGGCGTAGGGCTCGAGCGTGACGACGGCGAGAAGGAAAATGATGGTCAGGCCGGCGAGCAGGATGTTCAGGGCAATCTCGTTGGGTGTTTTCTGGCGCGAGGCGCCTTCGACGAGGCGAATCATGCGGTCGAGGAAGGTTTCTCCGGGATTTGAGGTGATGCAGACCTGGATTTCGTCGGAGAGGACGCGAGTGCCGCCGGTGACGGCGGAGCGGTCGCCGCCGGCCTCGCGGATTACGGGAGCGGACTCGCCGGTAATCGCGGATTCGTCCACGGACGCGACGCCCACCACCACCTCGCCGTCGCCGGGAATGAATTCTCCGGCGGAAACCTGGACGAGGTCGCCGGCGCGCAGCACGGTGCTGGGAACCGGCTCGGTGGTTCCATCTTCCTTGAGCTTGTTGGCGATGGTTTCCGTGCGGGCCTTGCGGAGGTTCTCCGCCTGGGCCTTTCCGCGCCCTTCGGCCATGGCTTCGGCAAAATTGGCGAACAGCACGGTGAACCACAGCCAGAGGCTGATTTGCAGGCCGAATCCGGTTCCCGGGATGTGGCGGAAGAGATCGCGGGCCCACTGGGCGGTGGTGACGACGGCGCCCACCTCGACGACAAACATCACGGGGTTCTTGACCATCGCCCGCGGATCGAGCTTTGCGAAGGAATCCAGGATGGCCCCGCGCAGGATCTTCGGGTCGGTGAGCGGTTTGCCGCGAGCGTTCAACTCTCTAGTCATTTCTTACGCAACCTTCCTCAACCTTTCTCAGTACGACTTCCCCGCGTACAGCAGCAGGTGCTCCAGAATCGGGCCCAGGCTGAGCGCCGGGAAGAACGTGAGCGAGCTGACGATGATGATGGTGGAGACCAGCAGCGTGGTGAAGAGCGGGCTGGTGACGCGAAAGGTGCCGAGGGATTCCGGCGCCACTTTTTTGCGCGCCAGGTTTCCCGCGATGGCGAGCACGGGAATGGCCATGAAAAACCGGCCCAGGAGCATGGCCACGCCCAGGCTCGCGTTGTACCAGAGGGTGTTGCCGTTCAATCCCGCGAAGGCCGAGCCGTTGTTACCGGTGGCGGAACTGTAGGCGTACAGGAGCTGCGAGAGGCCGTGCGGGCCGGGATTCGAAATGCTGGAAGTGCCGAATTTCTCGACGGCGGAAACGGCGGAAAACGCCAGGATGGTAAACGAGCCGACGAGCACGAAGAGCATGGCCATCTTCACGTCGTAGGCTTCAATCTTTTTGCCCAGATATTCGGGGGTACGCCCCACCATCAGGCCGGCGATGAACACGGCCAGAACCACAAACACCACCATGCCGTACAAACCGGAGCCGACGCCACCGAACACAATCTCGCCGAGCATGATGTTGATGAGCGGGATCATTCCGCCGAGGGGCGTGAAGGAATCGTGCACCGAATTCACAGCGCCGCAGCTTGCGTCTGTGGTGACGGCGGCATACAGCGCGGAATTGGCGATGCCGAAGCGCACTTCCTTGCCCTCCATGTTGCCGCCGGACTGGAGCGGAGTGACGGCCTGATTGATCTTGGCGGGCGGCCTGGCGGAGGAGGTTGCAGACGATGTGGCGAAAAGGGGGTTGCCGGCCGCCTCGGCCCAGTACGCGGCCGCAGCGCCGCAGCAAAACAGGATGGCCATGGCCGCCCAGACGGCCCAGCCGTGGGCCTGCGAACGCGTCATGCGGCCGAGCGTGTAGGTGAGGCCGGCGGGAATCGCAAAGATCAGGACGAGCTGCAGGAAATTCGTGGAGGGCGTGGGATTCTCGAAGGGATGGGCGCTGTTCGCATTGTAGTAGCCGCCGCCGTTGGTGCCGAAGATTTTGATGGCTTCCTGCGAGGCCACGGGCCCCTGGGCGATCTCCTGCTCGCGCACGTCTTGTGTGGACGTTTTTCCGTCGGCGCCGGTGACCTGCACCTTCTGCGGATCGAGCAGGACAATCTTTGTGTTGGGGCGGAGGTTCTGCACCACTCCCTGCGAAACGAAGACCAGCGCGACCAGCAGGCTGACCGGCAGGAGCACCCAGAGGAAGCAGCGCGTGAGGTCCACCCAGAAATTGCCGAGAGTCTCCGTCTCGTGCCGCGCGATGCCGCGAATCACGGCGATGGCCAGCACGATGCCCACGGCCGCCGAGGCGAAATTGTGATAGGCCAGCCCGGCCATCTGCGTGAAGTAGCTCATGGTGGTTTCGGGCGTGTAGGCCTGCCAATTCGTGTTGGTGGTGAAAGAAGCCGCGGTGTTCCACGCGAGATCGGGCGCGACCGCGCCCAGGTGCTGCGGATTCCAGGGGAGCAGCTTCTGCGCGCGCTCCATCACGTAGAGCAGCAGCATGGAGACGCCGCTGAACAGCAGCATGGCGATGGTGTATTCCGTCCAGGGCATCTCGCGGCGCTCCTGGACGCCGGTGATGCGGTAGATGAGCCGCTCGAAGGGACGCAGGGCGGGATCGAGGAAGGTGGACTCGCGCTCGAAAACGCGCGTGAGGAACACACCGAGCGGCTTGGTGATCGCCAGGATCACCAGCAGGAACAGCCCGATTTGGAACCAGCCGTTGGGCGTCATTTCAAAACTTCTCCGCTTTGAGCAGGGCGTAGAGCAGGTAGCCCAGCAAGAGCACGCATATGACCAGAAGAACCACGTTTTCAGTGCCCACGTTTACGCTCCTAGCGCAGGCGTTCGCATGCGCGAACGTAGAGAATGGCCAGCACGAAGAACGCTGCGGTGGCTACGACAAAGATGAAATCCTGCACGGGTTCCCTCCGCGTCTCTCTCGTTAAAACTTTGCTTAAGAGTTCACCAGTATGGCAAACGTTGCCCGCTTCTCATATTTGCGCGGGCCGGCGTTTGGAGCGTGCCGTTAGGCGGAATTACCACCGAGCCCGGCGCACCTGGCCTCTGCCTCGATTCATCGGGACTGTAAGGTTAGCTGGAAGGGGATAAGGAAGTTGTGAGGAAGGCGTCTATTTTTCGTAAGCCGCTGAGCCTGCGAGACATCCCAGATGTTCAGGCCGGATGTTCGGGCCGGATTCTTGGGGCCCTCGCGCAGCCCTGATTTCGCTGCGGAACGGGCTGGAAGGGCCCTGTCTCTCCGCGCTCATGGGGAGTGGTAGCCTATCGGGCGCGGGACGGAAAGGGGAAGCAATTGGAGCGTTCTGTGAGGCTTGGCGATAGCGCCGCGGAAATCATCGCGCGCATAGACCGCTTTCCCTCTTGCCGCGAGGTGTGGCGGCTGGTGGTGCTGCTCTCGTTCGGCGGGTTCTTCGAGATTTACGACTTATTTCAGACGGCCTATCTGAGCCCGGGGCTGATCGCCTCGGGCATCTTCCACACCGGGTCGAAGGGGCTGTTTGGTCTGAGCGATCAGGCGGGTTTTGCCGCCGCCACGTTCGCCGGACTGTATATCGGGACGGTCGCGTTTGCTTCGGTGGCCGACCGGTTTGGGCGGCGCTCGGTCTTCACGTTCTCGCTGCTCTGGTACACGGTGTGCAGCGTTTTGATGGGCGTGCAGCATACAAACGTGGGCGTGGATGCGTGGAGGTTGATCGCGGGCATCGGCATTGGAGTCGAGCTTGTGACGATTGACGCGTACATCTCGGAACTGGCGCCACGGGCGATGCGCGGGCGGGCGTTTGCGGTGAATCAGTCCGTCCAGTTCGTGGCCATACCGCTGCTGGCACTGGTGTCGTATTGGCTGGTTCCGCGGGCGCCGCTGGGCGTGGCGGGATGGCGCTGGGTGGTTTTTCTGGGCGCGCTGGCGGCCATTGTGGTGTGGGGCATTCGCCGGTCGGTGCCGGAATCGCCGCGCTGGCTGGCGCAACGGGGCAGGATCGAGGAGGCCGCCCAGGTGGTGTCGCGAATGGAGGCGCGAATCGAGGGCGAGATCGGACATCCGCTGCCGGAGCCGGCTGCGGCCACGGCGGAGGCGACGGGCGCGGGAAACTTCTCGGAAATCTGGGCACCGGCGTATCGCAGGCGCACCGTGATGCTGG
>DATFZR010000492.1:0-2031 GCA_035314265.1 Candidatus Acidiferrales bacterium | reverse complement strand
AGGGCGGATGATTCGTAGTCTGTCTACCGGGACGGGCTCTTCGACGGAATAGGCCCTCCTAGCACCCGCTGGATCGGGCTCGAACCTCCGAGAGAACATCCTCCATCACAAGTGGTATGTTCTTAGCAAGTGAAGATGTCCGCTTTTTGTAGCACGTGATCTGTCCGGTTTTGGTTTTAATGACCCGCAGCCGCCGGGAGGGTGGAAAAGTGGGAATCGCGGAGCGATTTCCAAGGCGGCGGAGCCAGCGTCTTTTCCATGCTCCTTGAGACCTTTGTTTTCGTCGATGGGATGAGCCTGCCCGCCGCTGTGTAGCGTCCCAGCCGATGCGGCCCGTAAGTCAGCGTGATGGTGCGGTCGAGGTGCTGATGCACGACCACATTGCAACCGGCCAGGGTGCCGCGCCAGCTCACCGGCTCGATCTGCAAACTCAGGTTCTGAAAACTGACCGTGTTGTCGCGGTTGACCGAACGTTCGAATTGCAGCGAGAAGGTCAGGTCCAGATCACGGCGCGGGCGGGCGGTGAACGCCGTTCCGCGCAGCGCCGCCGGCACCTGAAAGCGGCGGTTGAACTCGGCGATGTAGTGCTCGCGCAGAAAGCGGTTGGCCTCCTCCACGGTGGCGATGCCGCGCAGCCGCAACTCCTGCGGCAGCCGTCCCTGCCAGGTCGAGAAGCTGCGCTCCGAGCGGCCCCGCGCCTGCGGCGAGTAAGCCGGAATCATCTGCACGCCCAGATCGCGCAACGCCCGGCCCACCTGCGTCAGCCGGTGCGGATCCACCTTGCCGCCGGCCTTCGGCGTCAGCCAGAAATGGCTGCCCCGGTCCGAATACAGCGCGCAGAACAGTCCCCGCCGTTCGATCACTTCTCGCAGCGCCGCCATCACCGTCACCGTCGATTCCTCTTCCACCAGCTGCGCGTAGTAAATCTCGCTGCTGGCATCGTCCAGCATCACCAGCAGGTCGTACCAGCCCTCGTCCTGAAACCAGCGATGGCGGCTGCCATCCAAATGCAGCAGCATGCCCGGCAGCGGACGCCGCGGGCGCCGTTTGCGATGTACACCGCGCTTCCGGTTCTTGGCCACCAGCCCGGCTCCCTGCAGCGCCTGCTTCACCCACGTGTAGCTCAACGCGATCCCGTGGACTTCCACCAGCTTCTCGTGAAAGTGGCGCACGTTCAGATCGAAATACTTCTCCCGATACAGCCCCAGCACCTGCTCTACAGTCGCCAAAGCAACCCGCCGCGTACTCGGCCTGCCGCGCCGCCGGTCCATTAGACCGTCATAGCCGTGCGCTTCGTATCGCTCCCGCCAGCGCCGCATCGACCGGTCGCTGATGCCGATGATCTCCGCCGCCTGCCACCACGTGATCTTCTTCGCCATAGCTCTGAGAATCACTTCCTGTACCTTCATCGCCCGCTCCACCGCGGCCCTCGGATAAGACTCCATGACTCGCATGGTCGCCCACCCTCGCCGCCCGCTGAGCGGACAGATCATTTGCTAACTCAACCGGACATATCATCTGCTAACGACAGTTCATCCACTAGCAGTTGTCATCGCCGCCTGCGGTGTAGTATTGACCGCGCCGCAACTCGAAAGGCCTAACGGCACGCACAAGCGTGAGTCACGACGGCTTCGGGGAATGGTCAGGGATCCAGCATGCGCGATGCGAAGAACCCGGTCTTAATGCTCGCACCCGCTCGGCGGCGGCTTCGAGATACCCCCCGCCACAACGACGTAATGGAAACCCCGAACTCATTCGCGGGGATTCGCTTTTTGCTTTCACTCGATCCGATGGACAATCTTACGCCCTGGAAAGAGGGCGACAAGCCCGTGTTGTATTGGCACGCGCTGACTCATGGCGACTACTGGATCTCAACTCCGCTGGGCGAAATTCTGCGCTACACCGAGGAAAGACAAAAGCTATGGCGCCTTTCCGGCCCACATCCGGCCCATGAGGTCGGACAACTCTTCTTGGACCTGATGGACCTGCTGCCTGAGACCCTGGAACCAGTGCCGCCGGATATCGCGGCCA
>DATFZR010000491.1:0-3852 GCA_035314265.1 Candidatus Acidiferrales bacterium | reverse complement strand
CGCCCAGCAGATTGACACGCACATCCGCCCGTCAACCTTCCCCGTGGCCGTGAAACTCGTGCGCCCCGGCGAGCCGCTGCCTGAAAAGGCCAAGCGTCCGCGTCGCGATATGAACGTCCAGATCGCCATTTGCCAGGCCGTCGCCATGTCGCGACGCTACGGGTGGACCCTGGCCGTCGGCGAAGAAGACGTGAACTGCGTGCTCACAAAAACCGCGTTCGGCCTCGCCCCGCTCACCGACCATTACACCGAGGGCAACCTGGCCTGCGGCATGTACACAGAAACGAAAGAGGGCGGCGCGCGCACGGAGGCAGCCACCGACCGCCTCCCCGCCGGCACCATCACGCACCTGGTCACCGCCGCAGCCTCGCGCGCAGACTTCACTCCCGATGCCGTGATTATCTACGGCAACCCTGCACAGGTGATGCGCCTCGTCACCGGCGCTTTGTGGAAGCGCGGCGGTGCGATCACCAGCTCCTTCACCGGCCGCGTGGATTGCTCAGACGAAATCATCCGCCCCGTGCTCTCGGGCGAATATCAGGTGATTCTGCCCTGCTACGGCGACCGCGTATTCTCGCAAACAGACGATTCGGAAATGGCGTTCTCCCTCCCCGGAGCAAAAATGGCGGAACTCGTGGAAGGACTCGAAGGAACACACAAAGGCGGCATCCGCTATCCGATCCCCGCCTTTCTGCGGTACACGCCGCAATATCCGCAGCACTACTACGAACTCGAAAAGATTTGGGCGGCGCCCGGCCCGGGGCCGGCCTCCGGCGAAGGCCAATAGCCGTTACGCAATCGCCGTGGGACCGTGGAAAATGACCGCGCGCAGGCCAAGGCTGCGCTGAGAAGCGCAGAGGAGTAAGGAGACCATCCCGTGACGAAGTCGCGCGCCAAAGTTCTCGAGAGCCGTACGGTTTACAAAGGTCCGCTGTTCTCCGTGCGGCAGGAGCAGGTGCTCGAACCTGGCGGCGTCGAGGTGCGCCGCGACGTCGTGGTCCATCACGGCTCCGTAGTCCTTCTGCCCGTGCTTCCCGGCGGAGAAATCCTGCTCGTCCGCCAGTACCGCCATTCCGTCGGCCAGTATCTGTGGGAGCTTGTGGCCGGCCACATTGACCGCGGCGAGGCGCCCCTGGCCGCCGCCCGCCGCGAACTGGCCGAGGAGACGGGTTACCGGGCGCGCCGCTTCCGCAAACTGATGGACGTCTTCCCCACTCCCGGGTTTCTAAGCGAGCACATGGTGATTTATTCCTGCCACGGCCTCACCGCCGGAACCGCGCGCCCCGAAGCCGACGAAAATATCGAAGCCCGCAAATTCCCCCGCCGCGAACTCGAGAAAATGATCCGCACGGGCCGCATGCGCGACGCCAAATCCATTGCCTCCATCCTCTTCTACTGGCGATTTGTTGCACGTTAGTCAATCCCGTACCTTGCCCGGCACTCCCGTAAAGCTTGTAGGTCTCCCCACTCTTGACACCCACCCTTGCCATAAATACACTCCGCGCCGATTGGGGCTCCTGGTCCGTGAGATTCGCTCCCGGGCGGCCTTGATCCCAGCTCAAATCCCCAGGGGAATCAGGAGACATGCGGTGACCGGAAAAGTGAAATGGTTCAATAACGCCAAGGGTTACGGGTTCATCGGCCACGATGCCGGGGCCGATGTGTTTGTCCATTATTCGGCGATCGTGGCCGAAGGTTATAAGACGCTACAGGAAGGCGACTCGGTGGAGTTCGAGATCGTGCAGGGACAAAAAGGTCCGCAAGCAGCAAACGTGACCAAGTCCTAGCGCGAGTACAACTTCCGGCGCAAGGCACCGCACCGCGGCCCCCCGCGAGCCTTCTCGTGGACGGGCTGGTGTGTCTTTCATCCCTCCCGGGAGCCCGCGACTGCAAACAAAGTCTATAATCCTACCCGCCATGGAAAACCGCGACGTTGCCCGCATCCTGCGCGAAACCGCGCAACTTCTGGAAATCGACGGGGCCATCATCGGCCGCTACCGCAGTTACGAGCGCGCCGCTGAACTCATCGAAGGCCTCCCCGATCGCGTCGAGACCCTCGCCGCCGACCCCGAAAAGCTCACCGCCCTGCCCGGCATCGGCGACCGTATGGCCGAGCATATTCAGGAAGTCCTCAAGACCGGCGATTACGCCCTGCGGAAGAAACTTCTGAAGAAGTATCCCCACACGCTGCTCGATGTGTTGACGTTGCAATCGCTGGGGCCCAAGAAGGCCGCCCTCCTCTGGAAAACGTTCAAGGCCGGCAGCGTGGAAGCGGTCGAGAAGCTCGCGCAGGAGGGCAAGCTCCGCGATCTGGCGGGCTTTGGCGAGAAGAGCGAACAGAACATCCTGCGCGCCGTCGAAGTATTCAAGAAGGCCAGCGGGCGCTTCCTGCTGAACGTGGCCCAACGTTTGGCCGACGAACTCTCCGAACACATCCGCAAACTGGGGCGCCAGGTGGTCGGGGTGCAAGCCGCGGGTTCCCTGCGGCGCTCCAAAGAAACCGTGGGCGACCTGGACCTCCTGGTGACCATGCCCGAGGGGCACGCCAAGCCGGCCGACGTGGCCGCCGTGAGCGACGAAATCCTGAAGTTCCCGGGCATCCAGCAGGTTCTCGCCCGCGGCGAGAATAAAGTGAGCTTCGTGCTCGAAAACGGAATGCAGGTGGACGTGCGCCTGCTCCCGCCCAGCGACACGGGAGCGGCGCTCATCTACTTTACCGGCTCAAAAGAGCACAACGTCACCCTGCGCCAGCGCGCGCTCAAGATGGGCTACACGCTCAATGAATACGCGCTCTCGCGCCTGAAAGACGAACGCACCGCCGCCGCGCGCACCGAAGAAGACATCTACAAGAAGCTGGGCCTCGCCTGGATTCCCCCGGAGCTCCGCGAGAACACCGGAGAAATCGAAGCCGCCGAAGAAGGCCGCCTGCCGCATCTCGTCGAGCGCAAAGACATCCGCGGCGACCTGCAGATGCACACCACGGCAAGCGACGGCAAGAATTCGATTCTGGAGATGGCTGAGGCCGCCAAGGCCCTGGGCCACGAGTACATCTCCTTCACCGACCACTCGAAAGCCGTGACGGTGGCCAATGGCCTCGATGAAAAACGCATGCTGGCCCACATCCAGGCGATTCGCGCGGCGCAAAAGGAAATCGAGGGAATCCGCCTGCTGGCGAGTTGCGAGGTGGACATCCTGAAAGACGGCGCGCTGGATATGGACGACGAGGTGCTCGCCCAGCTCGACGTGGTGCTCTGCTCCGTGCACTCCTATATGAACCTGGACCGCGCGGCCATGACCGACCGCATGGTAGCGGCGCTCGAAAACCCCTACGCCCAGATTATCGGCCATCCCACCGGACGCCTGCTGCTGCGCCGCGACGGCTTCGAGTACGACATGGAGCGCATTCTGAAGCTGGCCCACGAGCGCGGCGTGGCCATGGAGTGCAACAGCTTCCCCGACCGGCTGGACCTGCGCGATACCCACCTGCGCATGGCCAAGGAAGCCGGCGTCAAAATCACCATCTCGACAGACGCGCATTCCACGGCCAACCTCGAGCTGATTGACTACGGCGTGCGCACGGCCCGTCGCGGTTGGATCGAGCCCGGCGACGTGCTCAATACCCTGCCCTGCCAGAAGCTGCTGGCGGCCCTGCGGCCCAAGCCCGGCGCCTCTGCCGCCCCTGAGCCTTCAACAGGCACAAAGCCCATAAAGGAAGCGGCGCCATCGCTCCCCGCCAAGACCAGGAAGCCCGCGGCGGGCGCAATGCGGCGCAAAGGGTAACCGCGTCAGGGCCGCACAGGAACATTTCCGGAGGCGTGCCCGTATCATGAATAGATGTAGCTAGGGGTAGAG